>NZ_VRVA01000007.1:0-144382 GCF_008039945.1 Methylobacterium sp. WL64 | reverse complement strand
CGCCTCGGCCGGGGAAGCGGCGAGGGCGGGGGCGAGCCTGCTTGTGTAGATCCGCGCGAGCGATGCTGGCGGCCTGCATCCCGACTGCGGTGACCTCGCCGCAGCCACGAACCCAGTTAAGAAGATCACCAACATCAAGCTGCTGCTGCTGTTGCTGATAGCCGATGATAGTGGATGTTGTTAGCCGACCCAATGATCCGCATTTCACCACCAAAGTTCCGCATTGAATCAACCTAGAGTAAAACAAAGGCCGCTTCCGAAAGGAGGGCGGCCTTTGTCGTTCCTGAGCGGTGATGCTCAATGCGAAGCATGGGTGGCCTAGCCCGGTGCGCCGACGGTGTCGGAACGCAAGAGCCTGGGCGCCTACCCTTCCGGCGATGCAAGGAGGTTCCCGGAGAAGGGCCGCGGGATGCGCTTTCCGCGTCCTTCGAAGTCGAGAACGAGTGAAGGCGGCGCCCCCTTTCGGAGACCCGCCTTCTGGATTTGTCCACGGGAGGGGTCAAAGGTAGATCGACGACGATCTCCATGGACAACCTGTCCGCAGCCCACGGAGCGAAGTCTACCGAATGAAGCCGACGGCTTCGAGCTTCGCCCGTCCCACGCCGCGCCAAGGCGCCATTCGCCTAACGAAGCCGCATGCCAAGCAGCCGCAGCGCATTGCCCGTGACGAGCACCGTGGCTCCGGTTTCAGCCAGGATGGCCGGCCACAGACCGGTGATGCCGGCGACGGTGGTGACCAGGAACACGAGCTTCAGTCCGAGCGCGATGGCGATGTTCGCGCGGATGTTCGCCAGCGTCCGGCGGGATAGCTCGACCATCCGCGCCACGTCGGCGACGCGCCCGTGCAGCACCGCGGCATCGGCCGTCTCCAGCGCGACGTCGGTGCCGCCACCCATCGCGATGCCGACATCGGCGGCCGCGAGCGCCGGGGCGTCGTTGATGCCGTCCCCGACCTTCGCCACGACCGCACCCCCGGCCTGGAGCTCGCGCACGATCCGCTGCTTGTCCTCCGGCAGGAGCTCGGCCCGTGCCTCGATGCCGAGCGTTCCCGCCACCGACCGGGCGGTGCGGGCGTTGTCGCCGGTCAGCATGACCGCCCCGATGCCCTCCGCCGCGAGACGGTCGATTCCGGCCTTGGCGTCGGACCGGGGCTCGTCGCGCATGCCCAACAGCCCGGCCAACGCCCCGTTCGCCAGCAGGGCGGCGACCGTCTTGCCCTCGCCCTGCAGGGTGGAGATCCGCGCCTCCTGCTCCGCCTTGAGCGTCACGCGCGCTGCCGCCTCCCGCGGCGATCCGAGGAACAGGTCGAGGCCGCCGACATTGCCGGTGATCCCCTTGCCGCCGAGCGCCTTCGACCCGAATGCCGGAGGCATCGGTGCGCCGGCTTCCGCGGCCTTGGCCAGCACCGCCTTGGCGAGCGGATGCGAGGAGCCCGCCTCCAGCGCGGCGGCCAGGGAGAGGACCTCCCGTTCGGACCGGCCGAACGCCAGGACGTCGGTGACCACGGGCTTGCCCTCGGTCAGGGTGCCGGTCTTGTCGAAGGCCACCATGGTCACGGCGGCGAGCCGCTCCAGGACGGCGCCGCCCTTGATGAGGAGTCCCCGCCGGGCGCCTGCCGAGAGCCCCGCCGCGATGGCGGCCGGCGTCGAGATGACCAGGGCGCAGGGGCACCCGATCAGCAGGATGGCGAGCCCCTTGTAGACCCAGCCGTCCCACGAGCCCCCGAACAGCAGCGGCGGCAGGATCGCGACGAGGGCGGCCACCGCGACCACGGCCGGGGTGTAGATGCGGGAGAAGCGGTCGATCATGCGCTCGGTCGGGGCCTTCGCCTCCTGGGCCTCCTCCACCAGCCGCACGACCCGGGCGATGGTGTTGTCCCGCGCCGCCGCGGTCACCCGCACCCGAAGCGCGCCGTCCCCGTTCACGGTCCCGGCGAACACCGCATCGCCCGGTGCCTTGCGCCGCGGCACGCTCTCGCCGGTGACCGGCGCCTCGTCCACCGCGCTCTCCCCGTCGAGGACGGTCCCGTCCGCCGGGACCCGGTCACCCGGCCTCACCAGCACGGTCGCCCCGACCCGCAGGCTCGCCGCGGGCACCCGCTCCGTCGTTCCGTCGCCCTCCAGCAGGGCCGTGTCCGGCACCAGGCCGGTGAGGCCGCGGATGCTCGCCCTGGCCCGGCCTGCGGCCACCCCTTCCAGCACCTCGCCGACCAGGAACAGGAAGACGACCGTGGCCGCCTCCTCGGTCGCCCCGATGGCGGTCGCGCCGATGGCGGCCACGGACATCAGGGTCTCGATGGAGAACGGCGTCCCGTGCCGGGCGGCCGCGACGGCACGTCGAGCAATCGGCACCAGGCCGACCGCCATGGCCGCCAGGAAGGCCCAGCGCTCCGTTGCCGGCGCGGCTTGGCCGACCGCGTAAGCCAGCACCAGGGCCGCCGCGCAGGCGAACGCCGGCAGCGCCTTCGGAGACCGCCACCAGACCGGCTCAGGTCGTTCGGCATCCGACACCGTGTCGGCGGAGGGGGCCTCGGCGCCGTAGCCCAGGCTGCGGACCGTCGCCGCGATGGCCCGGGCGTCGGTGGCGGGTCCATGCCGCACCGTCAGCGTCTCGGTCGCCACCGAGACCGAGATGTCCTCGATGCCGGGCAGGCGCCGAACGGCGTTCTCGACCTTGGCGGCGCACGAGGCGCAGTCCATCCCGGTCACGCGCAGGCGCGTCGGGGGGCTCTCGGTTCGGTCCGGGGTCGCAGCGTCGCTCATGGCGGGTGCCTTCCGCATCTCTCGAAGGCACCCTACTTCCTCCAGCGACTAGAGGAGCAAGCGGAATGAAGCCCATCGCCATCGGGGAGTTGTCGCGGCGCGCCGCGGTGAAGGTCCCCACGATCCGGTTCTACGAGGAACGCGGATTGCTGCCGACGCCGGTGCGTACGGAAGGCAATCGCCGCACCTACGGAGAGGGCGACGTCCGGACGCTGCGGTTCATCCGGCACGCCCGCGAGCTCGGCTTCGAGATCGCGGATATCCGAACCCTTCTCGACCTGGCCGGACATCCCGACCGGCCTTGCGGGGAGGCGGACGCCATCGCCCGGAAACACCTCGCCGACATCGACGACCGGATCGCCCGGCTGACCGGCCTCAGGCGGGAGATGCAGGCCATGGTCGAGCAGTGCTCGGGCGGCGACGTCGGGGAATGCCGCATCATCGAGGTGCTGGCCGACCACGGCGAGTGTCTCAGCGACCGGCACTGACCGAGGTCGAAACGCGCGCTTGCTCCTCTAGTGGGTAGAGGAGTTAGGCATCGATGCTTGCACCCTCAGACCGGAAGCCGAGATGACGGAACGCCACGACCACGCCGGACACGACCATTCCGAAGCCCACGCCGGGCACGCCCACGGCCCCGGACACAGCCACGCCCCGGCGAGCTTCGGGAAGGCGTTCGCCATCGGCATCGCCCTCAACGTCGGATTCGTCGTCGTCGAGGCCACCTACGGGGTACTGGCGAACTCGATGGCCCTGCTGGCCGATGCCGGTCACAACCTCTCGGACGTCCTCGGACTGGTGGTGGCCTGGGTCGCCATGGTGCTGGCCAAGCGCGCCCCGAGCGCGCGCTACACCTACGGGATGAAGGGCTCGTCGATCCTGGCGGCGCTGTTCAACGCGGTGTTCCTGCTGGTCGCGGTCGGCGCCATCGCCTGGGAGGCGATCCAGCGCTTCGGCGAACCCGCACCCGTCGCCGGCAAGACGGTGATGATCGTGGCCGCGGTCGGCATCCTGGTGAACGGCATCACCGCCTGGCTGTTCGCCTCCGGGGCCAAGGGCGACATCAACATCAAGGGCGCCTTCCTGCACATGGCCGCCGACGCCGCCGTCTCGGCGGGCGTGGTCATCGCCGGCCTCGTGATCCTCTACACGGGGTGGACCTGGCTCGATCCCGTCGTCAGCCTCGCCATCGTGGCGGTCATCGTCTGGAGCTCCTGGGGCCTCCTGCGCGACAGCCTCACGCTGTCCCTCGCCGCCGTCCCGCCGGGCATCGATCCGGGCGACGTCCGCGCCCACCTCGAAGGACTGCCGGGCGTCACCGCCCTGCACGACCTCCACGTCTGGGCGATGAGCACCACCGAGACCTGCCTGACCGCCCATCTCCTGATGCCCGGCGGCCGCCCCGACGACGCCTTCCTGATGGACGCCGCCGCCGGGATCAGGGAACGGTTCGGCATCGGCCACACCACCCTGTAGGTCGAGACGAGCGCCGACATCGCTTGCGCCCTCGCCCCCGCCCACGTCGTCTGAGCCATCGGAAACATGCCCGAACGGAAGCGGATACCTCCAACCGGGGCGACCGCAGGAGCCCTGCATCCGCGTCGCGAGACATCGGTTCGGTGCTTCCGGCCACCGATGGATGAACGGCGGTTTCAGGCTTCGTTCAACCGTTGAAGCCGATCCTGAAGTCACCATCCCTTGAGGAACGAGCCATGCGTGTCCGCATCCCGGCCTTGGTCGCCGCCAGCCTGATCCTCGCCCCGGCCGCGGCGTCCGCCCAATTCTACGGCGGCGACTTCGACCGGCGCGGCGACGTCCACGTCGACCGCTACCACCACGGCGACCACGACGACGTCGTCATCCACCGTCCGCATCGGGATTACGGCGACCGGGCCTTCTATGGAGAGCGTCGGTTCTACGGCGAGCGCAGGCATCACCATCACCACCACGACGATTACTAGGGCCGGCCCTCTTAGCGTGCCACTCGGCATGTACGGGTGGCACTGAATCGTTCATAAGGCGACCATGACCACGGGACCTCAGATCAGGGCCTACGAGACGATGCGCGGCTGGTGGGTGACCACTGTCCGCGTGCTCTCGCTCGTCCTGGTCATGGCGCTCGTCGTCCCCGGCGCGATCCACTCCGCCGAGGCCCACCGGTCGGTCAGCCACGAACTTTCGATGTCGGCCCCGGCGGATGCCGCAAGGCAGGACCATGCCGACGCTTGCCCAGCCTGTCATGCCAATTGCGGCTGCCACCAAGCCCTGCACGTAGACGGGACGCCTGCCTTGCCGTCCCGCGGGACCGCGCGCGCTTCCTACGCGACCGTGACCACCGCCATTGGATCGGTCTCGCCCGACCGCCTTCCCAGGCCGCCTCGCGCCTGAGGCGACGTCGCCACGCCCGTGGCGCGTCCCGGCCGGCTCCTCGCGGGTCCCGGCTGCCTCACCATCGCGAAACCCCCAGTAGGGCACCGTCCAAAGCCGCATGAGCGGCGCTGCGACGTCCCTGGCGGAACCGGCCCATCCCATGCGTGCACTCCTCTCCGTGGCCTTCCTGGCCATCGGCATCGCCGTCGGCGGTGCCTTCCCCCGTGTGTCCGAGGTCGTGCAGCGCGCACTCGCCGCCGCCGGCCTGACGAACGCCCGGGCGGCGCCCCCGACCAACGCAGCCATGACCAAGCCGGCGACACCCGCAGCCGACGATGGCCACGGTCATGGCGAGCATGCCGACGGCGAGCCCAAGCCGGAGGCCGGAGGCCACAAGCATGCCGAGGGCGAGGCGCACGGCCACGACGAGGAGGGCGAGGGCAAGATCAAGATGACGGCCGAGCAGGCCGCCGAGCAGGACATCAAGCTGGCGACGGTCGAGGGCGGCATCCTCTCGCGCCACCTGCTAGTGCCCGGCACGATCACCCAGGATGCCGACCGGATCGCCCGGGTGCCCGTGCGGGTCATCGGCACCGTCTCGGAGATGCGCAAGCGCCTCGGCGAGGCGGTTGCCAAGGGCGAAGTTGTCGCCGTCCTCGACAGCCGCGAGGTCGCCGAGGCCAAGAGCGACTTCCTCACCGCGACGGTCAAGGCGGACCTGGAGAAGACCAACTTCGACCGCCAGCAGGCGCTCTGGGACAAGCGCATCTCCGCGGAATCGGCATTTTTGAACGCGAAGGCGGCCTACTCCGAGGCGACCCTGCGCGTCGACCTCGCCCGACAGAAGCTGTCGGCCCTAGGGTTGAACGCGGCCGAGGTGGCGACCTCGGCCAAGAAGGACGAGACCACCCCCAACCTGTCGAGCCTGCGCCGCTACGAGCTGCGCTCGCCCCTCGCCGGACGGGTGGTCGAGCGCAAGGTCGACGTCGGCACCGCGGTCGGCAAGGAGGGCGATCCTGCCGACGTCTATACGGTCGCCGACCTGTCCTCCGTTTGGATCGAGCTCGCCATCCCGACCACGGAGCTGTCGAAGGTCGGCGAGGGCGCCAAGGTGACCATCGTCGGAGGCGACGACGCCTCCCGCGGCGTGGGCAAGGTCGTCTTCGTCAGCCCGATCCTCAACCCCGAGACGCGCTCGGCCCGGGTCATCGTCGCCCTGCCGAACAAGGAAATGACCTGGCGACCCGGGACCTTCGTCACCACCGAGGTCGAGATTGCCCAGGACAAGGTCGCGGTCCGGCTGCCGAAGTCCGCCATCCAGACCATCGGCGGCGAGAAGGTCGTGTTCGTCCGCACCCAGGTGGGCTTCGAACGCCGGGACGTGACCATCGGCAAGGCCGACGACGACGCCTTCGAGATCCTGACCGGCCTCAAGCACGGCGACGAGGTCGCGGTGGCCAACTCCTTCGTCCTGAAGGCCGAGCTCGGCAAGGCCGAAGCCGACCACGACCACTGAGCGGGGACTGGCCATGATCTCGAAGATCCTCGACTTCTCCGTCCACCAGCGTTGGCTCGTGGTGCTGCTGTCGCTGCTCGCGGCCGGCTTCGGCGTCTTCTCGCTGACGAAGCTGCCCATCGACGCGGTGCCGGACATCACCAACAACCAGGTGCAGATCAACACGACGGCGCCGTCGCTCTCCCCGGTCGATATCGAGAAGCAGGTGACCTACCCGGTCGAGACCGCGCTCGCCGGGATCAAGGGCCTCGAATACACCCGCTCGCTTTCGCGCAACGGCTTCTCGCAGGTCACCGCCGTCTTCTCCGAAAAGCTCGACATCTATTTCGCCCGCCAGCAGGTCGCCGAGCGCATCGGCGAGGCCAAGTCGACCCTGCCGCCGGGGGCCGAGCCGCACATGGGCCCGATCTCCACGGGCCTGGGCGAGATCTACATGTGGTCGATCCACTATGCCCAACCGAAGGATCGAAAGGTCTCCCCGGACGGCAAGGCCGGCTGGCAGTCAGATGG
Source organism: Methylobacterium sp. WL64 (assembly GCF_008039945.1). Lineage (NCBI taxonomy): Bacteria > Pseudomonadati > Pseudomonadota > Alphaproteobacteria > Hyphomicrobiales > Methylobacteriaceae > Methylobacterium > Methylobacterium sp. WL64. The sequence continues at coordinate 137,224 of NZ_VRVA01000007.1, read as the reverse complement.
CAGCTACCTGACCCCCGAGGGCCAACGACTCGCGACGGAACTCGAACGCACGGCGTACCTGCGCACGGTCCAGGACTGGATCATCCGGCCCCAGGTGAAGACCGTGCCGGGCGTGGCCGGCGTCGACAGCATCGGCGGCTTCGACAAGCAGTACCATGTCCAGCCGGACCCGATGAAGCTCACCGCCCTCGACCTGTCGTTCGCCGACATCGGCCGGGCGCTGGAGGCCAACAACGCCAATCAGGGGGCCCGTTACCTGGAGGACAACGGCGAGGGCTACGTCGTGCGTGCCGCCGGCCGCTTGGAGACCATGGAGGACATCGGCTCGGTCGTCGTCACCACGCGCGGCGGCGTCCCGGTGCGCATCTCCGACATCGCCGAGGTCCGGATCGGGCGCGACCTGCGCACCGGGTCGGGTAGCGAGGACGGGCGCGAGGTCGTCATCGGCACCGCCCTGATGCTGATCGGCGAGAACAGCCGGACGGTCTCGGCCGCCGTCGACGCGAGAATGACGGTAATCCGGCGCACGCTCCCCCCCGGCGTCGAGGTCCAGACCGTCCTCAACCGGACCCTGCTGGTCGAGGCCACGATCCGGACCGTGGCCAAGAACCTGGCCGAGGGCGCCGCCCTCGTCATCGTCATCCTGTTCCTGCTGCTCGGCAACATCCGGGCGGCCATCGTCACCGCCCTCGTCATCCCGGTGGCGATGCTGATGACCATGACCGGCATGGTCCAGGGCCGCATCAGCGCCAACCTGATGAGCCTCGGCGCCCTCGACTTCGGCCTCATCGTCGACGGGGCCGTCATCATCACCGAGAACGCCCTGCGCCACCTCGCCGAGAGACAGGGGGCGCTCGGGCGCAAGCTCGACCTGGAGGAGCGCCTCGTCACCGTCCGCGCCTCGGCCGAGGAGATGATCAAGCCGTCCCTCTACGGGCAGGCCATCATCATCCTCGTCTACGTGCCGCTCCTCACCTTCACCGGGGTCGAGGGCAAGATGTTCGAGCCGATGGCGCTCACCGTCATCATCGCCCTCGTCTCTGCCTTCGTTCTTTCGCTGACTTTCGTGCCGGCGATGATCGCCATCGTCATCACCGGCAAGGTCACTGAGACCGACAACGTTCTCATCCGCGGGATCAAGGGCGCCTACCGCCCAGTCCTCGGGGCGGCCCTGCGCATCCCGATGACCTTCGTCGCGGTCGCCCTTGTGCTGCTCGTCGGCGCCGGCTTCCTGTTCACCAAGCTGGGGCAGGAGTTCATCCCTCAGCTCGACGAGAAGAGCATCGCGCTGAACGCCCAGCGCATCCCCTCGACATCGCTGACGCAGTCGCAGGCGATGCAGCTGAAGGTCGAGCAGGCGATCAGCAGATTCCCCCAGGTCGCCTACGTCTTTTCGAAGACCGGCACCGCGGAGGTCGCCTCCGACCCGATGCCGCCGAGCTCGTCCGACACCTTCGTCATCCTGAAGCCGCAGGAGGAATGGCCCGATCCGGACCTGTCCAAGGCCGACCTGCAGGAGCAAATCGAGAAGGCCCTTGGGGCGCTCGCCGGCAACGTCTACGAGTTCTCCCAGCCGATCCAGCTTCGCTTCAACGAGTTGTTGGCCGGCACCCGCGGCGACCTCGCCGTGAAGGTGTTCGGCGAGGAGTTCGAGCCGATGCTCAAGGCCGCCAACCAGGTCGCCGCGATCCTGCGGGGGACCGAGGGCGCCGACGACGTCAAGGTGGAGCAGACGGCGGGCCTGCCGTTCCTGGAGATCAAGATCAACAAGACGGAGGCGGCCCGCCTCGGCCTGAGCACGTCCGCGATCCAGGACGTCATCGGCGCGGCCATCGGCGGCCGCGAGGCCGGCATGGTGTTCGAGGGTGACCGTCGCTTCCCCATCGTGGTGCGCCTGAACGACAAGGTGCGCGAGGACCGCGAGGCGCTGGAAAACATCCCGGTGCCGCTGCCTCCCGGCCTCAACGGACGCGCGGCCTCGGTGCTCCTGAAGCAGGTGGCAAGCTTCTCCGTCACCGAGGGGCCGAACCAGATCTCGCGTGAGAACGGGCGCCGCCGGGTCGTGGTCACCGCCAACGTGCGCGGCCGCGACATCGGCTCGCTGGTGGCGGAGGCGCAGGCCAAGGTCGCATCGGGGGTCCAGCTTCCTGCCGGGTACTACGTGACCTGGGGCGGCCAGTTCGAGAACCTGGCCTCCGCCCGGCAGCGCCTGATGGTCGTCGTCCCGGTGTGCTTCTTCCTGATCTTCCTGCTGTTGTTTTCGGCCCTGAACTCGGCGCGTGACGCCCTGCTGGTATTCAGCGCGGTCCCCTTGGCGCTCACCGGCGGCATCGCCGCCCTGTGGCTGCGGGGCATGCCGTTCTCGGTGCCGGCGGCGGTCGGGTTCATCGCCCTGTCGGGGGTGGCGGTTCTCAACGGGCTGGTGATGCTGACCTACATCAAGCAGCTCATCTCAGAGGGACGACCCCGGCGCGAGGCCATCCTGGAAGGCGCCATGACCCGGCTCCGTCCAGTGGCGATGACCGCCCTGGTGGCGTCCCTTGGGTTCGTGCCGATGGCGCTCGCGACCGAGACCGGCGCCGAGGTCCAGCGCCCCCTGGCGACGGTGGTGATCGGCGGGCTCATCAGCGCGACCCTGCTGACCCTCGTCGTCCTGCCGGCGCTCTACGCCAGGTTCGCGGCGGCCATCACAACGGCGAAGGGCGCGGCGGAGGCCGAAACCCGGTCGCGTCCCGTCCTGCCGCAGGCCGCCGAGTAGCTGCATCTAGGAGGAGCATGTCATGGGCGCGAGGAGCGTATTCGGGCCGCTTCTCCTGTTGGCCTGGGCGACCGCGGCGGCTGCGGCGACCGCGCAGGAGGCGCCCTTCGGCCTCGCCTGGGGGCCCGTGACGGACGTTCCGAGGCCCTCGATGATTGACCGGGAGGCGAACGTCACGGCGCTGACCTACCTCCACGACAAGCCCATTGCATCGGGCGCAGACACCGACCGGGTCATCCTGGAAGTGTGCAGGGACGAGGGGCTGCAGCAGGTCGTCTGGCTGAGTCGGCCCCTCTCCGCCGCCGAGTTGCCCGCGCGCTACGACGCCATCCTCCGGGAAGGCAGCCGCCGCAACGGGCCGCCCCGGTCGGATACCCGTTCCGAGACCGTGGCCTGGCCGAACGGCCGCACGCTGCTCGCCGTGGGCAAGCCCGGACCCGGCGGCAGTCGGCTGGTGATGCTCTCGCGCGGCGAACGCTACGATGCCTGCTCCCGCGCGCACGCCTCCACGACGGGCCATCCAGCGAACGTCCATGCCGGACGCCTGATCGATGGGGAAGACGGCGATCCGAGGTAGAGGCGGTTCCTGACCGATCCGAGGCGACCTCGGGATGAACGTTCCCTTATCCATGCCCGGCTTGGAAGTACGCACCCCGGGGAACGGTCCTGGAAGCATGGCCGTTCCCCGATGCCACCCGATCGGTCCCGGACCTGATCCAGGCCACCAACAACCCACGAGGAAGCCCCCCATGAGGAAGTCCCTTCTCGCCGTCGCAGCCCTGGCCGCCCTCGGCGCCATCGGCATCGCCGCACCCGCCTCGGCCGCTCCCGGCATGATCGGCGCCGTCGACGCCACCACCAACGTCGTGGACGTCCGCATGGACGGCATGCACGGCCACCGCGGCCATGGGATGCGGCATCACCACCACCGCGGCCACATGATGCGTCACCATCACCATCACCGTGGTCACATGATGCGCCACGGTCATGGCCATCGCCACCACCGCATGTGATCCTCCAGGGGCCCTTCGGGGCCCCTTCACATATCCGCATGCGCCGACGACGAGCCTAAGCCGAGTGCTGTGCCTTTCGTCCGCTCCGCACCATCTTGTCCGTCGTGGAACTCAGCGCCGAAACGGTCCACCCCGAGCGAGCGTCGCAATCGAGGAGTGGGCCGGACTATGGCCGTCGGACGTTCCCGGGATCAGATATCGATCCGGGCGCCGATCTCGACGGCCCGGTCCACCGGGATGCGGAAGTAGCGGGACGCGTCCGTGGCCGCACGGGCCATGGAGATGTAGAGCCTATCCTGCCACACCGGCATGCCGGTCTCCGGCGAGGCCACCAGCACCCTCCGCGTCAGGAAGTAGGACAGGTCGCCCTTGTCCAGGCCCGCGGCCGCGAGGGCACGCGGAAGGTCGGGCAGTTCGGTAAATCCGAAGCGCACCGTGACGCAGGAGAAGGCGTCGGAAAGCTTCTTCACGGCGACGCGCTCGGCGTCGGCCACGCGAGGTAGGTCCTCGGTGACCACGTGCAGGATATAATTGTTCGCATGCAGCACCCGGTTGTGCCTGACGTTGTGCATCAGGGCTCCGGGCGTGTCGCCGGGCGTGCCCGTCAGGAACATCGCCGTGCCGGGCACTCGCTGTATCGATCCTGTCTCCGCCATCCGAGTGAACTCGGAAAGCGGCACGCGCCGACGGTGGATCTCCTCGGCGATCAGGGCCGAGCCACGCCGCCAGGTCCACATCGCCGTGACCAGGGCGGCACCGATGGTCATCGGCACCCAGCCCCCGTGCAGGATCTTGAGTGCGTTGGCCGAGAGGAACACCAACTCGATGAGCAGGAAGGGCGCGATGACCGCGGCCGCGACCGCAGGCGACCAGCGCCAGACCTTCCAGGCGACGACGAAGAGCAGGCAAGCGGTGATGACCATGTCGCCGGTGACCGCGATGCCGTAGGCCGCTGCCAGGCCGCTCGACGACTTGAACAGCACCACCACGAACACGACCGCGACGAGCAGCCACCAGTTCACCCGCGGGATATAGATCTGCCCTTTCTCGGTCTCGGAGGTGCGCAGGACCCGCATGCGCGGCAGCAGGCCGAGTTGCATCGCCTGCTGGGTGATCGAGAAGGTGCCGGTGATCACCGCTTGGCTGGCGATGACGGTCGCCACAGTGGCGAGCAGCACCATCGGCAGCAGGGCCCAGGACGGGTAGAGCAGGAAGAACGGGTTCTCGGCCCGCTCGGGGTGGGCGAGCAGCATGGCGCCCTGGCCGAGATAGTTCAGGGCAAGCGCCGGCAGCACCAGCCCGAACCAAGCCGCGCGGATCGGCGTGCGACCGAAGTGTCCCATGTCGGCGTAAAGCGCCTCTGCGCCGGTTACGGCGAGGAACACGGCGCCGAGCGCCAGCAGGCCGGCCGTGCCATGGCTCAGGATAAACGAGACGCCGTGGGCGGGGTTCAGCGCGCCCAGGATGCTCGGGTCGTCGACAAGGTGGCCCAGGCCCCCGAGCGCCATGACGATGAACCAGAACGCCGTGAGGGGGCCGAAGAAGGTCGCCACCCGCGCCGTCCCGTGGCTCTGGACGGCGAACAGGCCGATCAGGATGGCGAGGCTGATGGGCAGGACGTACGGTTCCGTGGCCGGGGTCACCAGCTTCAGGCCCTCCACCGCCGAGAGCACCGACATGGCCGGCGTGATGATGGCGTCGCCGAAGAACAGCGATACGCCGACCATGCCCAACACGATGACGAACCCGCCGGAATGGCCCAAGGCACGTTGGGCCAGTGCCACCAGGGACGGCGTGCCGCCTTCGCCGTCGTTGTCGGCTCGCATCACCAGCAACACGTACTTAAGGGTGACGATGAGGATGAGCGCCCACAGGATGAGCGAGACGACGCCGAAGACCATCTCGCGGGTCGGCGCGTGCCCCCCTCCGGCGGCGTGGAGGGACTCCTTCAGGGCGTAGAGCGGGCTGGTGCCGATGTCGCCATAGACCACGCCGACCGAGCCGAGGGTCAGCGCCCAGAACCCCGCCCTTGGGCCATGCCCGTCATCAGAGGGCAGCGGGGTCTCGGACGTCGCGAACTCGGTCCTGGCGATTGCGGGCATTCACGGGTTCCACGTCCGCGAACATCGGAGGCTCGCAAGGCAAGTCTCAACGGTCGAGGAGCCGGGAACGTTCGCGTAAGCCGAAGACGAATGTCCCCATTCGGGCGGGCTGTCGACCAGGTCCGGGAACGCTCAGCTCGGGCTGTCCCCGGTCCAAGATACCCACTCATGCGTTCCTCGATCATCGACACGTTCGCAAGAACGGTACGTTCGGCAACTTCTCCCTGTGCGAAGGCGACCATGCATCCTGGAACCCAGGGCTATTGGAAGTCTTGTTTGCGACAATCCAAAAATCCTGAGGAAACGCTTATGAGATTAGTCGCCATCGCCGCCGTGGCCACCCTCGCCCTGGCCGTGCCGGCCCTTGCCGCCCCCTGCAACACCGGGACAACGAAGGGGAAGGACCCCACGCCGGGGCAGGTGATGCCGAAGAGCTCGGACGTCGACAAGTCGAGCCAGAACCTGGCCGGCGGCCAGCAGCCCGCATCGCCCGGCACGGTCGGCGCGATGAACGCCGCAGGTGCCAACCAGATGGTCGGGCAGAAGCCGGGGTCCGAAGCGAAGAACGACCAGGGTGCTGGCGTGGGTACCTCCAGCAAGAACCTCGCGGGCGGCCAGCAGCCGGCCTCGCCGGGCACGGTAGGCGCCATGAACAACGCCGGCGCCAACCAGCAGCTTGGCGACCAGGCCGGCAAGGGCGACGATTGCTGAGTCAGGCCACGTAGGAAGCTATCGTTCCATGGCCCACCGCGGATCGCCCCGGTGGGCCATTTTCATGGGCATCTGCGCCGTCATCCGGCGACGACGGCAGCGGAGGCACTTTCACCTTCTGGATCACGCACGTTGCTCTCGCCGTCCCTGATCTCGGGATGTCCCCCCATCCCGATATACGGTCGCCGTAAGTCCATGAGTCCCCCAAGCCGCACCGATCGAACCTGATGGCGATTCCTGTGCGGAAGCTGATGGCTGCGGCGACCCTCGTGGCACTTGCCGCGGCGGTGTGGTTTCCCGACGGGCTCGATTGGCCGGCGCGGGCCGCGCTGCTGGCGTTCGGTGGGGCTGCCATCCTCTGGATCTTGACCGACCTGAGCGCCGCCTACGTCGCCGTCGCCGCGGCCGTGTCCCTCGTGGCGGTCCGGGCCGTGGAGCAACGGGCGCTGATCGAGGGCCTGGGCTCGAAGGTGGTTTGGCTCGTGATCGGCACCTTCGTCCTAGGCGCAGCGGTGGAGAAAAGCGGGCTCGCGGGCCGGCTCACCGCCCTGATCGCGGGGCGGGGGACTACGGTCGGAGGCCTGATGTGGCGTCTGACGTTCGGAATCGTCCCGCTCGCCTTCCTGATCCCATCGACGTCCGGGCGGGCGACGGTGCTCCTGCCATTGCATCGCAGTCTAACCGAGGCCGATGACGACCCACACCTCGCCAAGGCCACTGGCCTGCTGATCCCAGCCCTGATCGTCATCTCGACGATCTGCAGCCTCACCGGCGCCGGCTCGCACCTCGTCACCGTCGACCTGCTGGAACGACTGTCCGACCGCAGCATCGGCTTCGGGCAATGGATGCTCTGGGGCCTTCCGTTCGGGTTGGCCGCATGCCTGATCACGACCTTCCTAGTCGGCCGTCTGTTCCTCGATGCCGAGACCCGAACGCGGCGGGTGGCGGAGATCGAGGCCCCGTCCGGTCCGCTCTCCGCCGAGGAGTGGCGGACCGGAGCGGTGGTACTCGCCATGCTGGGGCTCTGGCTGACGGAGGGGTATCACCCGTTCGGCATCGCCACCGTTGCGGTCGTGGGCGCTGTGATCCTGACGATGCCCGTCGTCGGCGTGCTCGACTGGGACGATGGCGTGAAGGCCGTGAACTGGGGGCTCGTGCTTTTCATCGCCGCCTCCCTAATTCTCGGCCGCGCGCTAATCTCGACGGGCGCCGCGAAATGGCTGATCGGCTCGGCGCTGTCGGCGAGTGGTCTGCATGGTGACAGCCCGACCGTCCTGATCCTGCTCGGGGTGACGGGGATCGGCCTGACGGCGCATCTCTACATGGTGTCACACACCGCGCGGGTCGTGGCGCTGCTGCCACCGCTTATCCTGCTGTCGGACAGGCTCGGACTCAACCCGGTCGCGGTCGCTTTCCTGGCCAATGCCGGGATGGATTACTGCCTCACCCTGCCGGTCTCCTCGAAGGCTTTGCTGATCTTCCAGGGCGACGAGCGACCGACCTGGAGCTCGTCGGACCTCCTCAAGCTCAGCGCGTTCCTGGCGCCCGCCTACGCGGCGCTGATGGTCGCCGCCTACTATCTCTTCTGGTCGCACGTCAGCCTGGCCCTATGACGTCGGGTCAGCCAGCTCTGCCAATGGCGCCGCGAACCTGACGGGGATGAACCCAACGGACGCTCCTGCTTCCGCGTGCCCGCGAGGGCGCGGACGTCGGGGGCCGACGACGATACGACGGTAAGCGACTTAACCGACGCGTACGATTAACGCGGCTTCGGCGCTTCCTCGGTGGTTGATCCGAGCGTGCCGGCCTTCGCGCCAGGCTTCCCTTCCCCGGCGCCCGACCCTGCGGTCGTCATATCCGTGCCCGGTCGCGTGACCTCACCGCTGGGGCGGGTCCCGACGCCCATCCCACCGGTGCGGACGGCGTCATCCTTGGGTGGCTCGGCGACGGGCGCGGCAATCGCCAGCGAAGGAAATGCCGCGACGAGCAACATTAGCGTGAAACGGGTCATTCGGTCGTCCTTCGATGGATCGGAAACGAGGATGTGGCACCGGGGAATGTCGTGCGCCCTCACGCTGGCTGGTCGCCGTTGCGCATCTTCACGAAGCGGGCATGTCTTGCTTCCAGGTCGGCAAGGTCGTGCGGATCGGCCACGTCACGCCTGGCCGCGGCGATGACGAGATCCGCATGGCGGGCGAGCTCGGCGGTCCGGTTCGTCAGGCGTTCGACCTCGGCGATGCGGGTGAGCACGTCGAGCATCCGGGCGAGCACGTGCACCGAGCCGGCGGCGTTCTGGCGGATCATGTGGAACATGGAATCGCACAGGCCGTCGTAGTCGGTCACCGGCACGACGACCACGACCTCGCCTTCGCGCGCGACCGCTCCGGTCGGCAGATGCCGCGACGCCACGCGGCAAAGGGCGTCCCCGAGGTGGTCGACGACGCTGCCGGCGGTAAACGGGTCATTGATGCCCGGCGAGAGCGCCCGGACCGCGATCTCGACGAGCTGCCGGATCGAGTATTCCAGGTCCTGAAGGGCGGCCGGGCGTCGCCCGAACGTCAGCGCCCGCCGAATGGCCGGCCCCGCGCCCTCGACCCCGGCGGAGAGGAACGCGACCGGGAATCCGCTCGGCACGTAGTCGCCCGGGCGCACGCGCAGGGCGACGGTGAGACGGTGCTCGTGGGCCCAGTCGGCCAACCCATCCTCGTCAACGGCTTGCAGGTAACCGCTGCCATCGGTGCGGAGCCCACCACCGGTCGGTAGCCGGGCCGGGAGCGTCATGCCTGCACTGTCGCGGGTGCGCGCCTGGACTGTGGAGCAGAGGTCGCGATGGACCGCGTCGACCACCGTCTCGACGTTGATGCTGGCGGCGATGTGGTGGACGAACCAGACCAGGGTGGCGAGCGAGAGCAGCGCGAGCACCATCGCTCCGGTGATCGCGAGGTGCGGGACGAACGGGCTCTCCTGCACGGTACGTACCGTGCGCAGGACCATCAGCGCGTAGGCGAAGGTGCCGAGGAAGATGCCCAAGACAATCTGGTTGCGGGCGTCGCGGGTGAAGTTGCGCAGGAGCCGCGGGCCCATCTGGCCGGAGGCCAGCGTCAGGGCCGCGATGGTGATCGAGAAGGTCGTGCCGGCGACCCCGATGGTTGAAGACGCCACGGCGCTGAGTAGGGCCCGAGCCCCCTCGGCCCCGCCGGAATAGCCCCAGTTCTGGTTCGGCGAGGAGGCGTCGTAGCCGGCAATGTGGGCCGTCTCCACCCACACCCCGAGTTGCGCCAGCGCGATGCATCCAAGAACGATCAGGGCCGGCCGTAGCCAGAACAGGTCGCCTAGGAACTCGATCCAGGCCTGTAGGCGCGCCTTCATGCCCGCTCCTGCTTTTCTGCGTCGTCTTTGCGTTCTGGGTCGTCACGGTGCTCGCGAAGCACCTGCCAGCGGGCTCGCGGCGGGCTCTTTCCGGCGGGCCAGCCCTCGCGCTGGCGGGTGCGGTCACCGTCGGCTGCCTCGGTCTGGTCGTGCAGAAGGACTTGGCTCGTCGGGTACGGCAAATCGATGCCGGCGGCCGTGAGCGCGTCCTTGACGTTCGAGATCGCGTGGTCGAGCGCGTCCACCGCGTCGCGCCTCCGGGGCGGGTCGATCCAGAACCGCGCGGTCATGTCGACGCCGGCGGCCCCGAGTCCCGTGACCAGCGCCTCCGGCACCGGGTCGGCGAGCACGCCTTCGGTCCCGCGCAAGGCCTCGACAATGACGCGGCGGGCCTCCTTCATGTCGTCGCCGTTGCCGATGGTGAGCGGGAAGGCGAGCCGGCGCTTGTCGTGCGCGGTCATGATCGTGATCTTGTCGACGAACAGCGTCGCGTTGGGGATCAGGATGCGCTGGTTGTCGTAGGTCCGCAGCACCGTCGCCCTGACCCAGACGTCCTCGACCGTGCCCTCGTGCGAGCCGGCCCGGATCTGGTCGCCGATGACGAAGGGGCGGGTCAGCAGGATGAGGATGCCGGCCAGCAGGTTCTGCAGCACGTCCCGGAAGGCGAAGCCGATGGCGACGCCGCCGATGCCGAGCAGGTTGAACAGGTCGGCTGCGGAGACCGACGGGAAGGCTACCGAGGCCGCGACTAGGAACGACACCAGGATGGTCATGCCGCCGGCGATGCGCCCGAGCACCGCGGCCGAGCCGGGCGAGGCTTCCCGCATCTCGGCGGCACGGCGCACGGCGGCGCGAACGCCTCGGGCCACCAGCAACCCGATCCCGAACAGCACGAGGGCGATGACGAGCCCCGGCACGAGGGCGGCGGCCGAGCGGCCAAGCCCTTCGAGACGTCCCAGCGCTTCCGAAAAGATCATGCGGTGTCCCGATTCATGCGAAAGCCGCCGGTGGCAGATGTGCCAACCGACGGCGCTCGTTGGTCGTCCGCGAGGGCGGTAGGCCCCCGCGGGTCAGGCTCCAAACGGATCAGCGACGCGGGCCGCCGGTCGTTCCGCCATACTGTTGGCCGCGGGCACCACGCGAGGGCATGCTGGCGTTGCCGCGGCTCGCCGAGCCCTGCCGCATGCGGTGGCGCCGGTGCATGCGCACCTGCAAAAGGTCCGCGTTCGCGGCCGGGGCGACGCCAGTCACGTTCACCGGCAGGGCCGCTGACGGCATCGTGGAGGCACCGAGACCGAGGCCGGCCAGGAGCGCCGAGGCGAGGATGGTGTGCTTCATGGTCGTCTCTCCTTTTGTGCGGCCGATCACTTCTTCATCTTCGAGTAGGTGAACTTCGGAGCGTTCTTCAGCGTGTCCTTGTCGGTGTCGGCGTGGACCATCCACTTGCCGTCCTTGTCGCTGATGGCCAGCGTTGACGGGTCGAGCACGACGTAGCTCTCGCCCATGCCGAGGAAGCCGCCGACGCTGACGACGACGCCGGTCAGCGTCTTGCCGTTCTCGATGACGAGATCCTCGACCTCGCCGACGGTCTCGTTCTTGTTGTTGTAGACGGTGGTGCCCACGAGCTTGGACGACATTACGTCGGCCGGCTTCACGGTGACGTACTTGAGCTTCACCGTCGCGGAGTCGGCCATCTTCATCCCCATGCCGGAGGACGTCATGTCGGAGGACGCGGGCATGGCCGTGCCCGGTGCCGGGGTCGTCTGGGCCAGGGCCGGGACGGACAGGCATGCGAGCGCGAGGGCGGCGGTGATCGTGCGATAGGACAAGACGTTCTCCCGATTATCGTTTCGAAGATGCAACCGGGATCGTACCATCTGGACCGGGCTCTTACCCACCCCGGCTGCACGGTTCGGGGCCCTAACGTCCGCGTTCAGGAAACGTTCAGAAAAAAGAGGCCGCGCATAAATGTTTGGTCATGATTTCCCCAGAAACGGCCCGGTAGAAATGCTGGATCTGAGTGGAAAATCCAATTTCCCGCAGTAAGCGCTTGGTCCATTCGAGATGGAGAAAATTTAATCCCTCTTCTCTTGCGTGCCGTCGATGAAATTCTTGTGATCTAATCCGTGAAACGGAGAGGCACATGGGTCCGTAACGTCGTCACGAGCCTCGATGATCGAGCCGTTATGACGTCAACAGGACTTTCAATGATGCGTACGACCCTGACCGCCGCCCTCCTCGCCTCCGGCCTGGCCTTCGCGGCGCCGGCCTTCGCCGAGACCGCACCCATGGTCGGCGGCGCTCCGATGATGGCCGACAAGACCATCGTCGAGAACGCGTCCAAGGCCAGCAACCTCACGACCCTGGTCGCCGCCGTGAAGGCCGCCGGGCTCGCAGACACCCTGAGCGGCAAGGGCCCTTTCACGGTGTTCGCCCCGACCAACGCGGCCTTCGCGAAGCTGCCGGCCGGCACCGTCGACACGCTGCTGAAGCCCGACATGAAGAAGACGTTGACGGGCGTGCTCACCTACCACGTCGTCCCGGGCAAGCTCGACGCTAAGGACCTGATGGCCAAGGCGAAGATGGGCGGCGCCGACGCCAACCTGAAGACGGTCGAGGGCCAGGTGCTGACCGTGAAGATGGACGGCGACCGGCTGGCGCTGATCGATCAGAAGGGCGGCGGCGCCTTCGTCGAGCAGGCCGACGTGTTCCAGTCGAACGGCGTCGTGCACGTCATCGACAGCGTCCTGATGCCGAAGTAACCCGACACCACGGCCGGCCTACCCCTCTCACGGGGTTGGCCGGCATCGGTGACGGCTTGGAATGTCGGACACCACCCGAAAGCGGATCGTCTCGCATCGTCGGTTTCACGGCCGGAACAGGAACTAACGGGTTCGGCGGAGCTTCAGATCGACACCCCCGATGACCGCCGAACCGACAGGACTTTCCGCATGAGCTCGCCCAACTTTGTCCGGCATGCGTCCGGTCCCGTCGTGAGGCGCATCGTCGGAACCGTCATGATCGCCTCCGGCGTGGCGCTTGCAGGCCCGGTGGTCGCCCAGTCGGCCGCCAGTTCCATCGACCAGCCGACGCCCGGGACGCTGCCCTCCGGAACCTCGACGACGAAGGGCGCCGAGAACGCGCGCCACGAGGGCAACGGTCAGGTCGCGCCGCCGAGCGCGATCCAGTCCTCGACCGACGTCATGCGGTCCGAGAGTTCGGTCCAGGGCAAGACCCAGGGCAGCAGGACGGACCCGATCAAGCACCTGCCCAAGGACATGCGCTGACCGGCGATTGAGCGGAACGTCCGCGGACCTCCCCGACGGGAAGCCCGCATGTCGAGAACCATCCCTCCGGGGAACACACCCGGAGATCGCCCAGGATGTTCTTCGATAGCTGGTCCGGCCTGCTCAGGGTCGTCGTGGTCGGGCCCCTGGCCTACGTCGCACTGATCCTGTTCCTTAGGGTCTCGGGCAAGCGCACCCTGACCAAGCTGAACGCGTTCGACCTCGTCGTGACCGTGGCGCTCGGCTCGACCCTATCTTCCATCGTCCTGACCAAATCTGTCGCGCTGCTGGAAGGGGTGCTCGCCCTCGCGACTCTGATCGGGCTGCAGTACCTGATCACCTGGTCGAGCGTCCGCTCGGCGCGGGTCAGGTCGCTGGTCAAGGCCGAGCCGACATTGCTCGCCCACCAAGGGCAACTGGTCGAAGGCGCGATGCGCCGCCAGCGCATGACCCAAGACGACGTGCTCTCGGCCCTGCGTTCGGAGGGCCTCGATGACCTCTCGCAGGCCGCCTCGGTCGTGCTTGAGACAGACGGCTCGATCAGCGTGCTCAAGACGCTGTCCGACCGCGTGGACGGCCTGACCGGCGTCTCTCTGCCGGAGGAGTTCCAACCTGCCGAGCGCCTCTCGTGAAGTCCTTCGTCCGTTATACCCTCATCCTACTTTCCGCTGTTCTCGCCGCCGCCAGCCTGATCCCGTTGATCCCCACCGAATGGTGGGCGGTGCGGCTGCTCGACTTCCCGCGCCTACCCTTCGCCGTCGGCTCGTCTGTCGTCGGTCTGGCCTTGTTCCCCTTCCTCAAGGGATCTCCGAGGTCGACCCTTCCGGCTCTTGCGCTCGCAACCCTCGCGCTTGCGGTCAACGCCTGGATCCTGTGGCCTTATCGGCCCACGGGCGGCATGCGGGTCGACGCATGCCCGGCCGAGCGCCGGCTCTCCGTGCTGATCGCGAACGTGCAATTCGGGAACCGGAACGCCGCGCCCTTAGTCGAGGCCGTGGCACGGGAGGAGCCCGACCTGTTCCTCGCCATGGAGACCGACGCGTGGTGGGACGAGGCCCTGAAGCCCGTGCTCGCGTCGATGCCCCATGCCCTGCAGCGGATCACGGGGTCGTACTACGGCATCCACTTCTTTTCGCGGCTGCCCCTGGTGAACGGCGGCATCCGGCATCTCGGAGGGCAGGACACCCCGGCGGTCGTGACCGGCGTGACCCTGCACAGCGGCGAGGTCATCGACTTCATCGGTCTTCACCCGAAGCCGCCGCAGCCCTGGCAATCCGCCCGTGGGCGGGACGCCCAACTCTACGCCGCGGCGTCCGTGCTGCGCCAACGGGCCGAGCCCGGCGTCCTCGCCGGGGACCTCAACGCCACGCCGTGGGAGATCGCGGTGGAGCGCATGGCCAGGCTGTCCGGGCTGATCGACCCGCGCCGCGGGTATGGCTACGTCGCGACCTGGAACGCGCAATCGTCCTGGCTGCGCTGGCCCCTCGACCACGTCTTACACGAGGGCGGCTTCGCGACGGTCTCCATCGAACGCCTCGACGCCTTCGGCTCGGATCACTTCCCTTATCTCGTCCGCCTATGCCGGCGGGCCGGCAAAACCCCGATGACACCTGTTCAGCAGAGCGCCGAGGACGTCGCCGAGGCCAACGCGGTGCTTGCAGCGGCGGGGACGACCGAACGACTGCAGTCCCGATGAACCTACGTGCCGCAAATGGCCTCGCAGCCCGCCTCGAAGCGGGTCGGAGACACCCATGATCTCGATCTTCGACCTCGCCGCCCTGCTGCTGACCCTCTCGGCCCTGTTCGGCTGGCTGAACCGCCGCTTCCTACGGATGCCGCACACCATCGGTCTGCTCGTGATGGGGCTGCTCGCCTCGCTCTCGCTCGTCGGCCTCGACCTCGCCTTCCCGGCCCAGCACCTCTACGCGGACCTCACCCAGGTGCTCGGCCAGGTCGACTTCACCGACGTGGTGATGAACGGCATGCTGGCGTTCCTGCTGTTTGCCGGCGCCATGAGCCTCGACCTGCGCATGCTGCGCGACCGAGCCTGGGCCGTCGCGACGTTGGCGCTGGTCGGCACCCTGATCTCCACGGCCATCGTCGGCGGCGCGTTCTGGCTGGCCGCTGACCTCATCGGCCGGCCGGTCCCGCTCGCCTGGGCCTTCGTCTTCGGATCGCTGATCAGCCCGACCGATCCGGTGGCGGTTTTGGCGACCCTCAAGAACGTGAAGGTTCCCGAGGCATTGGAGGTCGAGATGCAGGGCGAGGCCCTGTTCAACGACGGCATCGGCATTGTGCTGTTCACGGTGCTGGTGGCCTTCGCCGCGGGCTCGGGCGGGGAGACCACGAGCGCCGGTGGCGTGGCCAAGCTGCTCGTGCAGGAGGCCGGCGGCGGCCTCGTCCTCGGGGTGGTCACCGGCTACGTCGCCTACCGGGCGATGCGCGCCATCGACGACTTCCCCGTCGAGGTGCTGATAACCCTGGCGTTGGTCGCCGGGACCTACGCGCTCGCCCAGAAGCTCCACTTCAGCGGCCCCCTCGCGGTGGTCGCCGCAGGGCTCCTTGTTGGCGACCGCGCCCCGCGCGACGCGATGAGCGAGCGGACGCAGGGCTACGTCTCGGCGCTTTGGACGCTGATCGACGAGGTGCTGAACTCGGTCCTGTTCCTGCTGATCGGGCTGGAAGTGCTGGTGCTGCGCTTCGAGGTGAGCGGCTTGGTCCTTGCCGCCTGCGCGGTTCCCATCGTCCTCATCGCCCGGCTGGTGGCCGTCTCGACGCCCCTGCTCATGTTCCGCTGGGGTGGCAACCTCTCGCCGCGCAACGTGCCGTTCCTGACCTGGGCAGGGGTGCGCGGCGGCATCTCGGTTGCGCTGGCGCTTTCCATCCCGGAGAGCGACGCCAAGCCCGCGATCCTGGCTGCGACCTACGCGGTGGTGCTCTTCACCATCATCGTCCAGGGCTCGACGCTCGGCATTGTGGCACGGCGCACGCTGCGCGTCGGCTGAGAGACGACGCCTACGGCACCGGCCCGCGTCGGCCGGTACACCTCCATCGGATATCGTAACCCCACATGGTCTTCACCGTCCTCCTCGTCCTCATCCCGATCTCGGCGGCGCTGAAGTACCTCGTCGGGGCCTCGCCGCTCTTGGTGTTCGCCTCCAGCGCGCTGGCCATCGCCGTCCTGGCGGAGTGGGTCCGACGCGCCACCGATCAGCTCGCCGACCGGGTCGGGCCTGCCATCGGCGGCCTGCTCACCGTCAGCTTTGGCAGCATCGCCGAGCTCGTCCTCGCTCTGTTCGTGCTCCTGCGCGGCGAGGCCGCGGTGGTGCAGGCGCAGATCGCCGGCTCGATCATGGGGACCAGCCTGTTCGGGCTCGGTCTCGCCATCATCGTCGGCGGGGCGACGCGGGAGCGGCAGAAGTTCAGCGCGGAGCGCGCCGGCTTGCTGTCGACCCTGCTGATCCTCGTCGTCATCGCCCTGCTGCTGCCGGCCGTGTTCGACCTGAGCGGACGCATGTCCGGCCAGGGCAAAACGCTGAGCATCACCGACGAGGAGGTCAGCCTCGGCGTCTCCGTCGTTCTCCTGCTACTCTACCTCGCCAACCTCGCGTTCACGCTGATCACCCACCGAGACGTGTTCTCGAACGACAAGGGTAGCGGCGAGGCCGATTGGAGCCTCCCGTACGCCATCGGGGTCCTCGTCGCCGCGACGGTCGCCATCGCGTTCGAGTCCGAGATGCTCTCGGGGACGATCACTGAGGCCGCCGGGAGCCTGCACCTCTCGCCGATGTTCCTCGGCGTGATCGTGCTGGCCCTGGTCGGCACGGCCGGCGACCTGTTCGCGGCGGCGTGGTTCGCCCATGAGGACCGCATGGGCCTCGTGCTGAACATCTGCATCGGTTCGGCCATCCAGGTGGCGCTGGTGCTGTCACCGCTGCTCGTGATCATCTCATGGGCGCTCGGCCACCCGATGTCGCTGGTGTTCTCGAACCCGCTGCACCTCTTCGGCATCGCGAGCACCGCCTTCATCGTCAACGCCATCGCCCGCGACGGGGAGACGACGTGGTTCGAAGGCCTCCTGCTGCTCGGGGTCTACGTCCTGTTCGGGCTGGCCTTCTTCTTCGCGAGCCCGGCCTGACTCCAGTATGGCACCGCGCCATCCAAGGTAGCGGGGAGGACGCAAGGCCGACCGGCGTCACCATTCCCATGACGGCGCTGGTGGCCGTGCCGGCGAATGGAGTGCTGCCTAGGCGGCGTCGGGATGCCGGCGACAGCGTGCGCCCGTGATCCTGGCCATCGCCGATGCGCTCCGCCACCGTAGTTGATGCCGCCCTGTCAAGCCGTCTCCACGGTCGTTAGGCCACGTCTCCGCGTCACGACCCGCCGTCTGAATGCGTAATGCATTCACCTCAAGCATCGTGCTTCGCGTAGTCATTCTATACCGGTACAAACCGAGGGCAGTGACTGCATGGTCTGTTACGTAGTGTTTTAGCCTGACGAATATGGAACTGTCGTGGTTCCGACGCCGTTTCCAAATCATGCAAAACATCTCCGGAAATTCTTTGCGAGTGAATAAGATTGCTCTCGTTGCGACTGCAGCCTTGGGCCTTGGCGTATTAGCAACGCCATCCGCTGAGGCTCGTGGCTTCGGTCATGGTGGTGGCTTCGGCCACGGTGGGTTCGGTCACGGCGGCGGCTTTGGCCGTGGTGGGTTCGGTCACGGCGGGTTCGGTCGTGGCTTCGGCGGCGGGTACAGGGGAGTCGGTTTCGGTCGCGGCGGGTTCGGTCGCGGTTTCGGCGGATACAGGGGGGTCGGCTTCGGTGGCGGTTATGGTCGTGGCTACGGCGGGTACCGCGGTGGGTATGGCCGCGGATACTACGGTGGCGGCTACGGGCGCCGGGGTATCGGACCGGGTGCGGTGATCGGGCTTGGCATCGCCGGCCTCGCAGCGGGTGCCATCGCATCGAACGCCTACGGTGGCTATGGTTACGGCGGATACGGCTACGCTCGTCCGGTGGGCTACGGCTACGGCGGTGGTTATGATGGCGGCTATGGCTACGGCCAGCCAGTCGGCTTCGGCTACGGCGGCGGTTACGGGTATTCGCCCTACGGCTGCGGGTACTGACATCCCGACACGGTTTAATCTCGGGGCCGCCTTCGGGCGGCCCTTTCTTTTTGGGGAACGCTTGCTTGCAGTCCGCTCGTCACATCAGAGTAACACGGCCAATACGGGTGAATTGCGGACGGTCCGCGTTTAGGCTATTTTTGCGTTATGCAGACATGTTTCCCGAAGCCCTGGTGTTTGCTGCCGATAAAGCGAGCTTTATATTTGCTGAAGCTGCCACTGTACCGAGTGATCTGAAGCCCTAAATGAGCTAATATTGAGCTGTGTATGATAAATTTCGAAACCGAGCGTCTCGAAGTTAGAAAATTTCGTTGTTCCGACGCGGCAGCGCTGCTGGACTATCTGCACCACCCGTCTGCTAGATGCTTTCTCTCGTTGGCGTTGAGCGACTTGGATGCGGCTAAAGCGGAAGCCCGTAAGCGAGGAGACTATGATGGTTACTTAGCCGTTTGTCTTAAATCGAGTGGACAGCTCATCGGAGATGTCTTCGGGATCGCGGAGGGGGCGGAATATGTCGACCAAACCGATACTTTCGCCGTCGGATGGAACATCAATCCAAGGTTTGGCAATACGGGCTACGGCGGAGAGGCCGCGCGAGGGTTGTTTGCGAACCTCTTTGAGATGCGAAACGCCAGACGGCTGTATGCCTATGTCGACGAAGGCAACGTCGCGTCCGAGCGACTCTGCGAAAGTCTTGGAATGCGCCCAGAAGGACTTTTTAAAGAGTACATTTCGTTCGTTGATGACGAACGTGGGCAGCCCGTCTTCGAGAACACGAAGCAATATGCATTGCTGCGCGATGAGTGGACCGCAGTCAGATCATAGGGCCAAAAAATCGATGGCGTAGCCGACGATTGCCCAAGCCGCCCCAATGTCCGCTTTCGGCTACTCCCGACAAATGGGTCAACGGCGATCTCGGGTCGCTGCCGGAACGTCTGCTTCTGGAATCAAGGTCGAGGTCCGGTTGCCTGACGCTTGCCCCCTTCGGCGTCGGTCGGGGCGTGGTGTTCGCAATAACCAAAAGTTCTCATTACCGACTCGGCGCCAACCCGACGGCAGGACGGTCGTCATGTTCCGCCCCTGTTCTAGGGCACGAGAATGGACGGGAATGAGGGGGCATCTGGGGTGACGAGACGGGGTGGTTCGGGTATCGCTTCCATAGGCGTTTTCGCTCTGTAGGGCCTGTAGCTCAATGGTTAGAGCCGACCGCTCATAACGGTCCGTCCAAACCATCCATCCCCTGGGCGGGACTCGGCTTTTTCCCCGGTAGGGCACGAGAAACGGCCCGGAAAAGGCCATCCCTCGGGGGTGGCAAACGTGGTTCTGGTCCGGGAGCGCTGGGAAGCGCCGCCGTCCCTTCGATCCCGACCCTGGCCTGTGCCGATGATCAACCCAAGCCCACGAAGCAACCGGGCTGAGGGCGTGGCGGTCAGGCTCTCCATGGAAAAGGATGTCGAAAAGCGGAGGCCGCCCTCTTGGTGCGAAGGGGCTATCACCCCAGCTCCGGCGCCGAACCCCAACCCGCCCGCCGCGTTTCCCTTCCGGGTGGCATGCCGGCCATCCGGAAGGGAAGACCATGCAGAGCGATACGCCGGCCCCCGGCGACGACCCGTTGCCGCCGATGGGCGATCCACCGCTCGGACCGCAGAGTCCCGAGGGCGATCCGCCGACGGAGCCGCCCGCACGCCAACCCCCGGGTCCCATCGACTGTCGCTGACGAAACGACCGCGCCTAGCGGCCCGGCGCTGGTTTCCCCTCCGCGCCGAGCCGTCTCATGCAGGCATGGTAGATCTCGGCGCCGAGGTCGAAGGGTGACAGCCGCTTCGGGTTAGATGCGGAGAAGACGAGGTCCCTCGCCTCGTCCCTGCACTTAGCGTCCTCGGGCCCCTTGATCGGCTCGTTTTGCGCAGAGGCCGCGACGGTACATGCAACGAACAGGACGGCGGCGGCGAAGGTGGTCCGGATGCCGCTTATTTGCCGCCCTTCGCCTCGTAGGCGTCGATGGCGCGCCTACAGTTCTCCGACAGATCCTTGCGGTGCTTCGTGAAGCACGCCTTCATTTCCTCCCCGCCCGGATCCATGCCGCCGCAGTAGGTTGTGGCGTCTCCGGTGCAGTAGCGCTTGAGGTCTTCTTTGCCGTTCTCCGCGGAGGCCGGCGTGACGAGGGCGAGGCCGAGGACAAGCGCAAGGGTTCGGTTCATAGGGGCTCCGGTGGGTGGATCGCGGTCATCGCCCGACAAACATGGAAAACGATGAGGGCAAGGATCCGCATACTCAACGCGTGATGCCGCGAAAGCGACCCATGCCGGTTCGTCGGTGCCCTACCGCCCGGCGCCCGTGACGGCGCGGACCGGCGCGCCGGCAAGGTCGACGGTTGATCCCACCGTAT
Source organism: Methylobacterium sp. WL64 (assembly GCF_008039945.1). NCBI lineage: Bacteria > Pseudomonadati > Pseudomonadota > Alphaproteobacteria > Hyphomicrobiales > Methylobacteriaceae > Methylobacterium > Methylobacterium sp. WL64. The sequence goes on along the minus strand of NZ_VRVA01000007.1, from coordinate 116,469 downwards.
CTCTGAGGCCGCTGCCGACGTTCGAGAGGTGCTCGCCGTAGGTCTCGCGCGTCTGCGGGTCGATCAGGGCGACGGGCGCAGCAACAGCCAGCGCCGCTCCCGTCGCCACCGTCGAGGCGGCACCGGCGGCCGTGCTCACCAGCCGGTCGCCGATGCCGATCTGCCCGTCGGAGATCGGCTGGCCGTCCGCGAGACGCTTGCCCAGGAGCGCGACGACGTCGCCGGAGGCGAACTTTCCGTGGTTGAGGGCGTCGTTCGACTTCACGGAGGACAGGTTGAGAACGCCTATGTTCTCGCGCGCCAATTCGGACCTGTACGGTTCGACGTTGGGGTCGATGGCCCCCAAGCGAACGCTGTCGCCCCAAACGAGCCGCGAAACGGCCAGCGCCTGGTCGTCGCCAGACACCATCAGCGTCAAACGCGGACGGTCCTTGCCCATGTCGTGGAAGGCGCCCCGGGCGAGGTCCATGTCGACGTCCGGCGCCGCCAGGATCACGTTCTTGATCTTCGGGGCGACGCGACGGTCGCGGATTGCCATCTGGCGTAGGCTTTCAAGAGCCAGCCAGTTGCCCATCGAGTGGGCGAGCACCGTCACCTCGCCGACGTTCGGATCGTTCGCGAGGTCGCGCAGCAGGGTCTCCAGCCCGTTGCGCGAAAAGTTCGTGCTTTCCCGGTCGTAGCCGTAGGCGAGCACGGAGCCCTTGGACGGCCACGTGAACAGCACGGGGGCAACCTCGGCGCCGGAATCGTGGACGATCTGCGCGAAGCGGAAGACGGCATCCTCGAACTTGTTGTTGAAGCCGTGCACGAACACGAGGACGTGCCGCTTGCCCCGTCCCTTGACGGAGCGGCTCGTCCAGCCGGCGACCTTGGATGGGGTCACGGGTTCCGCGCGCAAGGCGACGAAGTCGGTCGCCGGGTTGCCTGGCAGGGACTTCGGCCACTGCACCGAACCCGGCTGCCGGGTTCCATCCGGCGGAATGGAGATGGCAAGATCCGTGTAGGTCACGGCCTCCCCGCGCTCACCGGAGAAAAGAATGCCCGGTGCCGTCGCGGATTTCCGTGTCGTGGCAACAAGCATGTCGACGCGGGAGGTTCCGGGGATGGTCCCCGTGTCGGCCACCGGCAGAAGCACGCCGGTGGGGCGCCCGGCGCAGGCGGGAAGCGCCAGCAGCGTTGCGAGGATGCCAAGAATGGCCACCTCGCGACCGCCCTGTCCGAAACGTCCCACCACCTGCGTCCTCTCGTCGGCCCAAGTCTCACCTGAACGGCCTTCCGTTCACGGATCGTAAAGGCTGTGACGTCGTAGGAGACGATTGCGGCAGCGGACAGGCTCGCGCGCCGAAAGCACGATCCTGTGGCTAAGCGCCCTATGACGCGGATCGAGTCGATTTGTGAGCTCTGGCGGCGCGAACCACAGGAACACGCTTGAATAGCGGTCGGACGACCTAGGTCTTCCTTACCGGCCTCAGTATCGGATGATCGTGCGTATCCCGGCGACCAGGGCATCCCCGATCCTGGTCTCGTTGGGTGCGCGTGGGTTCGGGATGCCGCCACCGGGCCGGACGATGTACTGCAGCGTCGGCTGCACCACCCACCCCGGTACGATCCGCGCCTGATAGGTCGCCTCGATGGCGATCTCGCTGGAACGGACCGGGTAGGACGCCCCGGAGAACCGCGCCACGTCACGGTCGAGGTCCGCCGACCGACCTGAATTCCGGGCGTAGCCCACGGCAAGGCCGAACGTATCATGGCGGCGGGTTGACACCAGTCCGTTGAGGCTGAGCCCGGCATCCGCGTAGAGGTCGACGAGATTGCGGTCGGACGGGCTCAGGGAGACCCGTCCGAACACCCCGATGCCGGCATCCGCGTCCTTAGGCGCCCGATAAACCAGCTGGTCGACGATGGCGTACATGCCGTCGTTTCCACGCACCCGCCGGGCGATGCCGCTGCTCGCGGGATCGGCCAGGGACACCAGGTTGGTGGCAATCCGTTGGTCGTTGAACCGGTCGAAATGCGTCCAGGCTCCGATCTTGGCGGTGCCGGGCATGCTTACCGTGCTCTTTCCGTAGTCTAGCACGGCCTCGGCGATCACGAAGGGCGGGTCGCTGACCCGGAATTTCAACCCGGTGGCGTCGATGCGCTGCGGTTCGCCGATACGGGCGCCGGCCGGGTTGCCGTTGAAGACCGCGGCGCGCACCCGAAACGTCTCGCTTTGCCGGTACTCGACACGGGCCCCGGGGGTCGCCAGCACGAACGCCGGACCGCCGCTGGGCAGGTTGGCGGCGGTGATGGTCGGCCAGGAGAAGGTCGCGTTGACGAACACCCCGGCATAGCGGCTGCGTAGGAATTCAGAGTCGGCCGCGAGTTGACCGATCCGGATGGAGCCGGCGTTCCCCTCGAAGCGGTGCTCCAGATAAACCTCGAACAGCCGGGTCGATGCCAGCGCCTCGATACCGGAGACTACGAGCAGGTTGCCGAGGTGGAAGCTCGACAGGCCGCGACCGTGTATCTGGTAGACGTTGCCGTGCAGCGTGGTGCGATCCCAACCCAGGATGCGTTCGAGGTCGGCGGTGACCTGGACATCGAGACGGCCCTCATACAATGCCCCCCCTTTGAGACCGCCGGTAGCGTTGCCGAGCACCTCGCCGACGTAGTCCAGGGTGTAGGTAATGCCGCGATTGGCGAGGAACGCGCGTTATCCGCCCGGGTCGGCGTATGGACCAAGCGAACTCGCGATGGATGGCGCCTCCCGGGCGTTGTAGGGCGTGTCGGAGAAGGTCGCCTCGGCCGGCAATTCGCGCGTGCCGCCGCGGTCAAGGTCCGTGGCCCGTTCGGCAGCCGGAAGCGCACGGGCGACAGCGGGTCCGACGTCCACGGCGAGGATGGCGACCAGCGAAGCGAACCCGACAAGGCGGTTTCCTAGAGGCATCAACGCACCCTCGAAGGCACGCACACATCGTCACGAGGCTTCGACCTGCTCACCGCGGGTGATGCTCCGACATATCGTTTCTGAACCTTCGCCGGCATCGAACCATTGATCACCGCCCGATGCCCCATGGCCAGCGGATAAGGCCGCTGCCCATGTTCCGTATAGCGCTCACCGAAATCGTGGACGCTCCACGCAGGCTTCCCACGACCTTGCCTTTACCGAACGACGATTGGAACAGCCCACGATGGCGCCCCGCCTCCGAACCCTGCTTGTGTTGTTGACCCTGACCACGACGGTCACTTCGGCTGCGGCCGCCGAGAAGAAGCTCAGCGTGCCCGACGACTACGACGGCTCCTGGTCCATCGCGGTCTCGACCAAGGAAGGACCATGTCCCGACGGGCGGACCTACGCCGTGCGGATCAAGAACAGCGACGTCTCCTATCCGGGAGACGGCATCGACGTGGACGGGAGCGTCGCGACCGGGGGCGGCGTTCGGGCGACCATCACGAAGGGCTCGATGTCCGCCAGCATCTTGGGCAGCCTTGACCGCAAGGGAGCCGGGGACGGGACCTGGAAATCGGCTGGTGACAGCCTGTTTACATGCAACGGTACCTGGACCGCGCGTCGGGGCGGGTGACCGGTCTGCGTCGGTGCGACTGGCATCGCAAGTTCGACCCATCCCGTCTCCCATCGAGCCACCTAGGGGCAGGGTCGCAGGTGTGCGCCCTGTTCCGCCGGACGCGAACGGGCGTCGCGACGAACCTTGGCGGTTCACGTGATCGAGCACCTGGGACGGGAATGCCGCGCACCGATGTCGGAGACTGAAGGCCCCGTGTTCCTAATCCCCCTCGACGATGCTGAGACGCCGCCGGTTCCGAAGGAGGAGATCGCTCGACGATATCTCGGTCGGTTGATCGCCCTGTTCCATCGCAAGAAGTCCGAGCCCTTCATCGCCGACGACAAGCTGCACTGCGCGACGCTGAAGCGTCTCGACGAGGTCGTGGCTCCGCCCGCTTGCGGGCCGGTCCTCGCCGAGATCGGGGCCACCGTCGGCAGGTGGCTGGATCGCCAGCCCGGCGGGTCGCACATCCTGACCGTGGTGCTGCCGCCCTGCGACGAGAACGCGGTCATTAAGACCTGGGCGTCGGAGGCGGGGCATCAGGTCCTTGCGCCGCCTAACCGGCAATCGCTCGTCGCCGCGGAAGATCCCATGCTCCCGAATCTGACCGGGTCAGGCATCCTGGTCATCCCCAGGCTGGAGGACTGGTTCCTGCGGCATCGGGATGGCCTTCGGGCCGTGCGAGCGCTCCTCGCGGCCATCGACGGGCTCGACCGACCGGTGGTCGTCGGCTGCAACGCCTGGGCCTGGGCATACCTCGCCAAGGCGACCGGCGCCGACGCCCTCCTGCCGGACGCCGTCACGGTGAAGCCGTTCGACGCCCTCCGCTTGCATGGCTGGTTCGTCCAACTCTCGACCTCCGAGGCCACCGGGGCGCTGCGGTTCCGCCTGCCGGCCGACGGCGAGGACGTGCTCGCCGTCGACGAAGCGGGCGCGCCTCGAAACGACTACCTGCGCAAGCTGGCCGGGCGAAGCCTCGGCATACCCTGGGTCGCCTGGCACCTCTGGCGGCGTAGCCTTCGGACGGGTGACGACGCGGGTATCGCCGAGGACGCGAAGGCCGCGATCTCGGATGGAGAGGCCAGCGAGCAGACCCTGTGGGTGGCCGCCCTCGACGAGTACCTGCTGCCGGGTTCGGACGATGGGGCCGCCCTCCATGCCCTGCACGCGTTGCTGATCCACGGGCCGCTGACCCGCGAGGAACTGCTCGTCGTCTTGCCGGGCGTCGGGGAACCGAACGTCCTGCCCGTCCTGCTCAGGGCCGGGTTCCTAGAGCGCAAGGGTGATCGGTTCGGCTGCCGGGCGGCGGCCTACCCGGCAATCCGAGACGGCCTTGAAGCGGCGGGCTTTCCCGCGGGACGGGTTTGAACGCCATGGCCACCGCACAGGACGTACAGGACGGGGGCGTGCAGCTCGTCCACAGCCTCCAGGACATCCGGTTCTGGGAGATCGGGCTCATCGTCGCCGGCACCTGGGCGGCGATCTGGCTGGTTCGCAGCACCTTTCCCTACCTCGCCGAGCGCGGCCCGAGCCGCTTGAGGCTCTACCTCCTGGCGGCCGTGCCCATCGCGCGATTGCTCCTGATGGTGCTCGCCATCGTCTGGATCGTGCCCATCGTCTTCAACATTACCCTGCAGAACTTCCTGGTCATCGCCGGTGCGGCCAGCGTCGCCATCGGCTTCGCCTTTAAGGATTACGTCAGCAGCCTGATCGCCGGGGTGGTGGCCCTGGTCGAGCGACCGTACCGCCCTGGGGACTGGGTCAAGGTCGGCTCCGACTATGGCGAGGTGCGCAACGTCGGACTACGCGCGATCCTGCTGCAGACGCCCGACGACAACGCGGTGACCGTCCCGCACTCGACGATCTGGACTGACCGGATCACCAACGCGAACGACGGCGCCGAGACCCTGCAGTGCGTCGCCGACTTCTACCTGCTGCCCCGGCACGACGGCGCCCTCGTTCGCGCGCTGCTGAAGGACGTGGCGCTGACCAGCCCGTTCCTGAACTACGGCAAATCGGTCCGCGTGGTGCTGCATGAGGAGCCCTGGGGCACGCATTACAAGCTGCGCGCCTACCCGTTCGACATGCGCGACCAGTTCGCCTTCGTCAGCGACCTGACCGTGCGCGGCAAGCTCGCCATCGCCGACGCGGGGGCCATGGAGGCGGTCGCGCTGACGCCGTCTCCGACAACCTGACTGAGCGGCGTCGAGGCTGACCATTCCGACCTGGACGCATTCGCTTCCAGGTCCACACGAAGGATCAACGCGTGCATTTCCTCGGAATCGATTGGGTCGGCGTTAATGCCGAGAACGGGCGAAAGCTTTTGCTCTCCCTGATCTTCATCGCGGTGATCGTCGGGGGCGGGATCGGCCTTCGGGCGCTCGTCGGGCTGGTCCTGAACCGCACCGACCATTCCACGCTCCAGACCAAGTTCTGGACGCGCCAGGGCATCAGCCTCCTCGCGGCGGTGCTGCTGGTCCTCGGCCTGCTCTCGATCTGGTTCAACGACCCCGCCCGCCTCGCCACCGCCTTCGGGCTGATGTCCGCCGGCCTCGCGTTCGCCCTTCAGCAGGTCGTCACCTCGGTCGCCGGCTACTTCGTGATCCTGCGCGGCTCGACCTTCACGGTGGGCGACCGCATCACCATGGGCGGCGTGCGCGGCGACGTGCTCCGCCTCGGCTTCATCCAGACCACGATCATGGAGATGGGTCAGCCGCCGGCGGTGCAGGGCAGCAGCCCGGCCATGTGGGTGCGCAGCCGCCAGTTCACCGGCCGCATCGTCACGGTGAGCAACGCGCAGATCTTCTCCGAGCCGGTGTTCAACTACACCCGCGACTTCCCGTTCATCTGGGAGGAGATGTCCATCCCGATCACCTACGAGGCCGACCGCGCGAAGGTCGAGGCGATCATGCTCGCGGCGGCGAAACGGCATGCCCTGGACACGAACGCCATGACCGACGAGGCCAAGACGAACTTGCAGGACCGCTTCGGGGTCGAGCCTATCGACCTGGAGCCGCGCGTGTTCTTCCGGATCACCGACAACTGGCTGGAGCTGACCGTCCGCTTCATCCTCGGCACCCACCAGATCCGAGGCGCCAAGGATGCGATGAGCCGCGAGATGCTGGTAGGCCTCGACGCCGTGGGCATCGGCATCGCCTCGGCCACCTACGACATCGTCGGACTACCGCCCGTCGAGCTCGCCGGACGGCGGCGCATGGGGCATGCCGCCTCCTCCTCGGAAGCCGCTGAATGACGACCGCGATGCCGTTCCTGGCTGCCCTGACAGCGCTCGGCGTCTCGCTCGCCTCGACGGTCGCCTTGGCGGCCTGCGTCCGTTTTCTCCTCTAGGCATGCATCTACGCGACGGAGATGCGCGTCCGGCCCGCCACGGGCGCTCCGAATACCGCTACCAAACGTAGGAAACCGGATCGTCCGGCTTGTTCACGAATGGGCGAGTGCCCCGAGGTCGCTGCCATTCGGTGGTACGGACCGCATGCACACACCGGAAGTCCCATGGTCCACACCGGATACAATCCGCTCCTCGTCGCGCTCTCCATCGTCATCGCGGTGTTTGCGTCCTACGCAGCGCTCGACCTCGGCGCGCGGGTGCGCCGGCCGGACGTCGGTCCGCGCTGGGCCTGGGGAGCGGGCGCGGCGGTGGCGATGGGCGGGGGCATCTGGTCGATGCACTTCGTCGGCATGCTCGCCTTCGAGATGGGGCTGCCCGCCGCATACGACCTCGGCCTGACACTCTTGTCGCTGCTGATCGCCGTCGGCGTGACCGCCGCCGCCTTCGCCTGGGTGGCTCGCCGAGGCACTGGCACGCGGTCCCTGCTGGTCGCGGGCCCACTCATGGGTGTTGGCGTGGCGGCGATGCACTACACCGGCATGGCGGCAATGCGGGTGCCCGGCAACCTCGCCTACGACCCGGCGGTCGTCGCCGTCTCGGTCGCCATCGCGGTTACCGCCGCCACCGCCGCCTTGTGGCTCACATTTCGACGCAACCGGCCCTGGCAGAAGCTCGCCGCCGCCTGCGTGATGGGCCTGGCGGTCGCCGGGATGCATTACACAGGCATGGCGGCGGCGACCTTCACCGCACAGGAGGCCGGCGCTCACGCCGCGCACGTGACCACCCTGGCGACCGGCCAGCGGGACGTCGCCCTGGCGGTGGCCGGCGTCACCTTCCTGATCCTGTTCCTGGCGATGATGGCCTCCTCGCTCGACCAGCGCCGGGTGCAGCGCCGCCTGCACGTCAGCGAGGAGCGCTTCCGATCCGCCGTCAGGGCTGTCAACGGCATCATGTGGACCACCGACGCCGCCGGGCATTTCGTCGAGGAGCAGGCGGGGTGGGCCGGCATCACCGGGCACGTCCCGGAAGAGTACATGGGCGCCGGCTGGGCGAAGGCGATCCATCCTGAGGACCTTCCATCGACGGTGGCCACCTGGACCGCCGCGTTGTGCGCCGAGGCCCCCTACACCGTCGAGCATCGTGTGCGCACCGCCGACGGCGAATGGCGACGGTACGTGGCCCGCGCGGTACCGGTGCGCGACGCCGACGGCACGGTCCGCGAGTGGGTCGGCGTCCACGAGGACATCACCGAGCGCCATGGATCCGAGGTCGCGCTGAAAGAGGCACGGGACGCCGCGGAGGAACACAGCCGGGCCAAGAGCCGCTTCCTCGCCAACATGAGCCACGAGCTCAGGACGCCGCTGTCGGCGGTGATCGGCTATTCCGAGATGCTGGAGGAGGAGGCGGAGGAGCTCGGCCAGGAAAGCCTCCTGAAGGACCTCGGCAAGATCAAGTCGAACGCCAAGCACCTCCTTGGGCTGATCAACGACGTGCTCGACCTCTCGAAGGTCGAGGCCGAGAAGATGGAGCTCGATCCCGAGGACATCGACGTCGCCGCCTTCGCGACGGATGCCGCCGGCACCGTCGGCGCCCTGGTCGGGAAGAAGGGCAACGACCTAGTCCTCGATATCGCCGCGGATGCCGGCCACGCCCGAACCGACGCGGTGAAGCTGCGCCAGTGCCTGTTCAACCTGCTCTCGAACGCCGCCAAATTCACCGAGGGCGGCACCATCACCCTGCGGGTCAAGCGCGAGATCGACGGGGCCGGTGCGTGGCTCGCGTTCACGGTGGAGGACACCGGGATCGGCATGAGCCCCGATCAGGTCGGGCGCCTGTTCGAACGCTTTACGCAAGCCGACGAGACCACCACGCGCAGGTTCGGCGGGACCGGCCTCGGGCTGGCGTTGAGCCGCGCCTTCGCCCAGTTGCTCGGTGGTGACATCACCGTGACGAGCGTTGAGGGCCATGGGACCAGCTTCACGCTGCGCATCCCTGCCGTCGCCCCGGACCGGGACATGGAGGCGGTGCCGACGTCTCCGGAGAACCATGCTTCGACGGGCGACCTCGTGCTGGTCATCGACGACGAAGCCAGCCAGCGCGAACTGATGACCCGGTTCCTCGAACGCCAGCGCTTCGCCGTGCGAACGGCGGGCGACGGGCGCATCGGCCTCGACCTCGCCCGGACGCTCAAGCCCCGCGCCATCCTGCTCGACGTAATGATGCCGGACATGGACGGCTGGTCGGTGCTCGCCGCCCTCAAGGCCGATCCGGAGACCGCCGGCATCCCGGTGGTGATGGTCAGCTTCGTCGCCGACGCGGCGCTGAGCGCATCGCTCGGTGCGGTCGAGGCCGTGCCCAAGCCTGTGGACTGGACGAGGCTCCGGACGATCTTGGAGCAGTTTAGGGCGGCGGACGGCGACGTGCTCGTGATCGACGACGACGCTGACATGCGCCATCGCCTTAGGACCGTGCTGGAACGCAACGGTTGGACCGTGCGCGAGGCCGGGGACGGTCGCGAGGCGCTCGACCAGGTGAGGCACGGCGTGCCGCGACTGATCCTGCTGGACCTCACCATGCCGGTGATGGACGGATTCTCGTTCCTCGACCGCCTGCGGGTCCTACCCGGCTGCGTTGAAGTGCCCGTGGTGGTGCTCAGCGCCCGGAACGTCACCGCCGAGGAGCGCGAACGGCTATCCGAGGCCGACCGCGTCCTTCGGAAGGGCGATACCAGCCTTCAGGACATCGCCACCGAGTTGCGAAAGCTAGACAACCGCCAGATCGCTGGCGATGCGGACGTCCCGGCTAGGGAAACGCTGGGCGCCTGAAGCCAAATGGGATCACCCGGTTCGGTAGCCGGAAGACCCCGCGGCCCTACCCCCGCGAGGTTCAGGTCTGCGAGGCGTCCGAAAGCCTACCTGAGGGTCGCGGACTCCCCGTCTTTTACCTGCCGTTCCTCCCCGTCGGCCCCGCCGAGCGAGGTGTGGGAGTTTAGGCGTCCCAAGTGGTCGAAGACGTGCTCGAAGGCTTTCGTCACGGCCTGCTCGAATGACCCGTCGTTCTTGCCCTTCGCCGACCTGAGCCCGTCCATCAGCTCGCGGTGCCGTTCGGTGTCGCTCGACATGGCGCTCCTCCCCGCCGGCGGTTGGCCGGTGCGAGACGCCAAGTTGCCACGTCCTATTCAGGTTCCGGCCGCCCCGGGCCGTCGCTTGGTCCACCAGATAACGGAACCGTGTCGCAAACCGTTTAATGTCTGATTGTGGGCAGTCGCCGGGCATGCCATGAACCGTAGCGCCTAGGGCACGCATCGCGCCTGGAACTCCCAATTCCCATGTCGAGCGAACCGGCCCATCCCTTCGAGGGCAACCTGCTCCTCGCTGCGCTCGCGCCGGGCGACATCGCGTTGCTGGCGCCCCACCTCTCCCGTCGGGAGCATTCGCGCCGCGACGTGCTGTTCCAGGTCGACGAGGACGTCTCGCACGTCACCTTCCCGCTCGACCGGACCGTGGCGACCCTGGTCGTGCCGATGGACGGGGGTCGGACGGTCGAGACCGCCACGGTCGGGCACGAGGGCGCCGTCGGCGGCGTGGTCAGCCACGGCTACCTGCCGGCCTTCACCAAGTGCGTTGTCCAGATCGAGGGCGCTGTCCTGCGTATGGACGCGGACCGGCTGCGCGAGGCCAAGCGCGCTTCCCCGACCCTGAACGACCTGTTCGTACGCTATGCCGACTGCCTGCTTTCGCAGGTCCTGCAGTCGGTCGCCTGCAACGCCGCCCACTCCATCGAGCAGCGGGTCCTGCGTTGGCTGCTGGGCTTGCAGGACCGGCTCGGCACCGACGCCCTGCCGGTCACCCAGGCCGTGCTCGGCGACATGCTCGGGATCGGGCGCACCTACGTGACCACCGTCCTCGGCCGGCTCCAGGACCGGGGACTGATCCATGTCGGGCGCGGCCGCATCCACATGCTCGACCGTGCGCGGACGGAAGCCGCCTGCTGCGATTGCCACGCCCGTGTGCGCCGGCACTTCCGTGCCGTCCTGGGGGCGATCTACGCGCCCGACGGCGGGATCGTCGCGGTCGAGGCGACCGAGCCCGGGGCCGAGCCGAAGCCCCGTCCCGAGGCCATCCTGCCGGAACTTCGGGAGGCGACACCGTGCTCGTGACCACCATCCAATCCATCCCGCCAGTGGTCCTCGATGCTGCCAGGCTGACGGCGCTCGACGCCTACGCCATCCTCGACACCCCGCCCGAGAAAGGGTTCGACGACATCGTCCATCTCGCCAGGAAGGCCTGCGACGTGCCCGTTGCGCTGGTCAGCCTCGTGGCCGGCGACCGGCAATGGTTCAAGGCGCGCGTCGGGTTCGAGCCCTGCCAGACCACGCTGGACCAATCGGTCTGCGCGCACGTCCTCGGGCAGCCCGACCTCCTCGTCATCCCCGACCTGAGGCTGGATCCGCGTACCCGGGACAACCCGCTGGTCACGGGCGCCCCGTTCCTGCGCTTCTACGCCGGTGTGCCTCTGCGGGCGGCCAGCGGCGAGCATCTGGGATCCCTGTGCGTGATCGACGTCGCCCCCCGTCCGCAAGGCCTGACCGAGGACCAGGCCGAATCCCTCAGGGCGCTCGCCGGACAGGTCATGGCGCAGCTGGAGCTCCGCCGTTCGCTGGCCGAGCGCGATGCGATGCTCGAACGGCAGCGCGCCACCGTCGTCCAGCACGAGGCCCTGCTCGCTACCCAGGCCGCCGTGGCGGCGGCGGGGGGACGGCTCGACGACATCCTCGCAGCCGTAGTCGATGGGGCGTTGCGGGCGCTGCCGCAGGCGGAGGGCGGCGTGGTCGAGATGCGGGAGGGCGAGGAGCTCGTCTACCGCTCCGGTGCGGGCAACCTCGCCCGCCATGCCGGCCTGCGCCTGCCGTTGGTCGGCAGCCTCGCAGGCGCCTGCCTCCTCTCCGGTGAGGCAAGGGTCGTCGCTGACGTCCTCGACGACCCGACCGTAAGGCGCGACCTTATCGAGCGTCTCGCGCTGCGCTCGTGCGTGGCCGTGCCGATCACGCGCGGCGGCGAGGCCATCGGCGTCCTCAAGGTCCAGTCCAGCCGCGTCGGCGCCTTCACCGAACGCGACATCGAGATCGTCGGCTTGTTCGCCGGCACCGTCTCCGCGGGCCTAGCGCAGGTCGGCGAGGCCGAGGCGCGCCGAAACGTCCAGGCGAGCCAGGACCGTTACAGGGCGGTTTTCAACAGCGCCATCGACTACGCCATCATCGTCATGGACCTCGACGGCCTCGTCGACGACTGGAACGAGGGTGCCACGCGCATCCTCGGCTGGGAACCGGCCGAGATGGTGCGTCGTCCGGCCGACGTGTTCTTCACACCCGAGGATCGCGCCGACGGCATCGCCACCAAGGAGATGCAAGCCGCACTAGACCATGGCCGCGGCGTCGACGAGCGCTGGCACCTGCGCAAGGACGGCACTCGTTTCTGGGCCAACGACGAGATGATGGCGCTCCGCGACGAGGCCGGTGCCGCCATCGGCTTCCTCAAGATCCTGCGCGACCGGACCGAGCAGCGCGACGCCGCCGCCCGCCTGCAGGCCAGCGAGGCGTTCCTTCGAGGCGTGCTCGATTCTTCGGCCGACTGCATCAAGGTGCTCGACCTCGATGCCCGCATCCGCTTCATGAACGAGGGTGGCCGACGCATCCTGGAGGTCGAAGACTTCGATCAGGTCGGCGGCAGGGAGTGGCCGGCATTCTGGGCCGACGCCGACCAAAGCGAGGCCTGGGCCGCCGTCGAGGCGGCGCGGTCCGGAGGCATCGGGCGCTTCGCCGGCCCCGCATGCACCCTGAAGGGCGCTCCCAAGTGGTGGGACGTCCAGGTTACGCCGATCCGCGATGACGACGGTGTGGTGACCAAGCTGCTCGCCGTCTCGCGCGACGTGACGGCCAACCGAAAGGCCGAGGAGGCGCTGCTCGCCAGCGAGGCGAGCCAGCGCTCGATCCTGGAGACCGTACCGGTCGGCATCCTCTTCGCCGAGGCCCCATCCGGCCGCATCGTCGGCGGGAACGCGCGGATCGAGGAGATCCTCGACCACCCCGTGCTGCGTTCTCCCGGGGTCGTGGCCTACGGGGATTGGCGTGCCGTCCATGCCGACGGCAGCCCGGTCGATCCGATGGACTATCCACTCGCACGGGTGATCCAGTACGGCGAGGCACGTGCCGAGCTGCAGGTGCGGTACCCGCAGCGGGACGGCACCGAGACCTGGATCGACATCGTTGCGGTCCCGGTCCTGGGACCGGACGGGTCCGTGACCGGGGCCGTCGCGGCCGTCTCGGACATCGACGCGCGCAAGCGGGCCGAGGAGCAGCGCGACCTGCTCAACGGCGAGCTCAGCCACCGCATGAAGAACCTGCTGGCGATGGTGCAGGCCATCGCGGCCAACACCCTGCGCGGCGCCACCGACATCGAGGTGGCCAAGGAGGTCCTCGCCGACCGGCTGATCACGCTAGGCAAGGCCCACGACCTGCTGCTCGGGGGCGCGGCCGAGCACGCAGCGATGGAAGCCGTGATCCGCGGCGCGGTCGGGCTGCAGGACGACGGATCGGGACGGGTGCATTACGGCGGCCCCGCGGTCGAAATCGGCGGCAAGGCGTCCCTAGCCCTCGCCCTGATGATCCACGAGCTCGCCACCAACGCGGCGAAGTACGGCGCCCTATCGACGCCGCGGGGACGTGTAGACATCGCCTGGACCCTGGCGGGTGGGGACGGGGCGCGGACGCTCGCCATCTCCTGGCGCGAGAGTGGGGGCGTCCCGGTCGTCGCGCCATCGCGAAAGGGGTTCGGCACGCGACTGATCGAGCGCGGCCTCGTCGGCGCGGTCGATGGGAAGGTGGCTCTGAGCTACCCGGCGGACGGCGTTCGTTGCGTCGTCGAGGCACCGCTCGCCAACTTCCAGGATGCCCTTTGAGATCGTCGGGCAACACCTGGGCGATCCCGCCGTTGTCGCTGCGGCCCTACTCCCCCCGGATGCCAGATACCGCCCTGCATGCCCGATGAGACCAGCACGCGTTCGATGACGTTCCCGAACGCCGGCGGCGAGATGGGTGCGATGATGCGCGCCCACGATTGGAATCGCACGCCATTGGGTCCGGTGGATGGCTGGCCCGCCGCGCTGAAGGTCGCCGTCAACCTGATCCTGGCATCGCCGGAGAGCATGTTCCTGGCGTGGGGGCCGGAGCTGACCTTCCTCTTCAACGACACCTACCGTCCCATCCTCGGGCCTAGGCTTTCTTGGGCGCTGGGCGCCACGATGCCCGAACTCTGGTCCGACGTCTGGGACCATGTCCGCCCGGCGGTCGAGAAGGCATTCGCCGGCACCGCCAGCCGGTTCGACGACCTGCCGCTGCCGATGGCCCGGCGTGGCGTCGAGGAGGAGACGTGGTGGTCATTCTCGTACTCGCCGGTCTATGACGAGGCTGATACGGTCATGGGCCTACTCTGTACCGTGACGGAGACCACGCAACGCGTCCTTACCGAGCGCGCACTGCGCGCGCGGGAGGCCGAGCTCCTGCTCGTCACCGACGCCCTGCCGGTGCTGATCGCGTTCATCGACCGCGACCTGGTCTACCGCTTCGCTAACCGTGCCTTCGAGGACTGGTTCGGCTTGGCGCCCGCGGACGTGATCGGGCGCCACGTCGGAGAGTTCGTCGACGCCACCGGCCTCGAAGCGCGACGCGGGGCCTTCGAGGCCGCGCTGGCGGGCGAACGAGCGCGGCTCGAACTCGATTGGCCCTACGTCGACGGACGTCCGCGGGTCGCCGACATCCGCTACATGCCGCGCCGTGCGGAGGACGATAGCGTCGACGGGTTTTACGTGTTTGTGCTCGATGTGACTGACCGTAAGCAGGTCGAGAGCCACCTGCGGGAGACGAACGAAACCCTGGAGCGCCGCGTCGCCGAGAGGACCCACGACCGCAACGCGCTTTGGCAGCTCTCGTCCGACATCATGCTCCGCTGCGGGTTCGACGGGGCCATCGTCGCGGTGAACCCGGCTTGGGAAACGGTCCTCGGATGGTCGGAGGAGGAACTCGTCGGGGGCAACCTGTTCGACCTGATCCATCCAGAAGACGTGGAGCGCACCGTCCAGGGCGCGAAGGCCTCCGCCGAGGGACGGTCGCTTGCGCGCTTCGACAACCGATACCGCCACAAGGACGGCGGCTACCGCTGGATCTCGTGGTCGACCCGGCCGGACGCCGGCGTCATCAACGCGGTCGGGCGGGACTTCACCGTCGAGCGCGAACGCACCGAGGCCCTCCAGGTTGCCGAGGAAGCCCTGCGGCAGGCCCAGAAGATGGAAGCCATCGGCCAGCTCACCGGCGGCGTGGCACATGACTTCAATAACCTGCTGACCGTGATCAAGTCCTCGACCGACCTGCTCAAGCGACCCGGTCTCGCCGAGGAACGTAGGCTCTGCTACGTCGGGGCGATCTCCGAGACCGTCGACCGGGCTGCCAAGCTCACGGGACAATTGCTTGCCTTTGCCCGGCGACAGGCCCTGAAGCCGGAGGTGTTCGACGTCGGTCGAAGCCTGATGTCGGTCGGCGACATGGTCGGGACGCTCACCGGCTCGCGCATCGCGGTCCACGTTGAGGCGCCCGAGGAAACCTGCCTCGTCGACGCCGACCCGAGCCAGTTCGACACAGCCATCGTCAACCTCGTGGTCAACGCCCGCGACGCGATGGACGGCGAGGGCAGACTCGATATCGCTGTCAGGCCGGCCGTGGCCATCCCGGCCATGCGCTCGCATCCCCTCCTACCGGGCGATTTCATCGCGGTGTCGGTGACCGATACCGGCACGGGCATCGCGCCCGATGACCTCGGAAGGATCTTCGAGCCGTTCTTCACCACCAAGGGCGTCGGACATGGCACCGGCCTTGGCCTGTCGCAGGTGTTCGGCTTCACCAAGCAGTCGGGCGGCGAGGTCCAGGTCGACAGCGCGGTGGGCCGCGGCACGACGTTCACGATCTATCTACCCCGTTCAGGCACCGCCGCCCCGGCGGCCGTCCAGTCGCCGGAGCCCGCCCCTCTGGTCGAGGGCCATGGCACCTGCGTGCTGGTGGTCGAGGACAACGTCGACGTCGGCACCTTCGCGACGCAGACCCTTGCCGAGCTCGGCTACTGCACCGTCTGGGCCGTCGACGCCCAAAAGGCGCTCGCCGAACTTGACCGGGACGCCGAGCGCTTTGACGTGGTCTTCTCCGACGTGGTGATGCCCGGGATGGACGGCGTAGCGCTCGCCCGCGAGATAGGGAGGCAGCATCCCGACCTGCCGGTCGTGCTCACCAGCGGCTATAGCCACGTACTCGCCAAGGGCGGCACGGGCGGCCTCGACCTGTTGCGCAAGCCCTACTCGGTCGAGGAGCTCTCGCGCATCCTGCGTCGGGTCGCGATGGTGCGCAGGGACGCGCGTGCGGAAGCCGGTCGATGATGGGCATCACGACACCCGGCGATCCGGGATACACCTCGAACCCGAAGGTCCGAGAACAGATGAACGACGCAGCGGAGCCAAGACCTACCGCCCCAGACGAGGCCGACTTCCGCAACCTCGCCGACACCCTGCCCCAGATGGCCTGGATCGCGGACGCGGACGGCGACATCTTCTGGTACAATCGGCGCTGGTACGACTACACGGGCACGACCATCGACTCCATGAAGGGCTGGGGCTGGAAGGCCGTCCACCACCCCGACCACGTGGACCGCGTCGTCGAGCGGATCTCGCATGCCTTTAAGGCCGGCGAGCCCTGGAACGACACCTTCCCGCTTCGCAGCGCCACCGGCGAATACCGCTGGTTTCTTTCGCTCGCCAACCCGTTTCGCGATGCCGACGGACGCGTCATCCGCTGGTACGGGACGAACACCGACATCACCGACCGTAAGCGCATGGAGGGGCGGCTGGCCCGCCATGCCGTCGACCTGCGCCGCACGAACGAAGAGCTGGAACAGTTCGCCTACGTCGCCTCGCACGACCTCAAGGCGCCGCTCCGGGGTATCGAGAACCTTGTCGGCTGGATCGAGGAGGATCTCGAAGGCTCGCTGACCGGCGACGTCCAGACCAACATGGATCTCCTGAAGAGCCGGGTCCAGCGCCTGGAGAGCCTGCTCGACGACCTTCTCGCCTACTCGCGCGCGGGTCGCGCCGACGTCGCCTTCGCGCAGGTCGACACCAAGGCCCTCGTCGACGAGCTCGCCGTGCTGGTGAGCCCACCCGACGGGTTCGAGATCGTCGCCGCCGACGACCTGCCGACCGTCAAGGCCGCGAAGGCCCCCCTGACCCAGGCGTTCCAGAACCTCATTGGGAACGCGATCAAGCACCACGACCGCCCGGGGGAGGGCCACGTCCGGGTCGATGCGCAGCCGTCTGCGGATATGGTAGAGTTCGTGGTCACGGACGACGGTGCGGGTATCCCGGAGCAATTCCGCGAGCGCGTGTTCGGCATGTTCCAGACCCTGAGGCCCCGCGACGAGGTCGAGGGCAGCGGCATGGGTCTGGCCATCGTCAGGAAACTCGTCGAGCGCCAGGGCGGCAAGGTCTGGCTGACCGAGGGACGAGAGGGTCGCGGCCTCTCGGTGCACTTCACGTGGCCGCAGGACGGCGCGAAGGGGAATTCGGATGGGTTCGACGGTTAATCTGCTGCTGGTCGACGACGACGAGGTCGACGTCCAGGGCCTCAAGCGCGCCTTCAAGAAGAGCAAGATCGGCAACCCGATCACCGTCGCCCGCGACGGCATCGAGGCGCTGGAATTCCTGCGCGGCCAGAACGGTAAGGAGAAACTGCCGAAGCCCCACCTGATCCTGCTCGATCTCAACATGCCGCGGATGAACGGCATCGAGTTCCTGGAGGAGATCCGGGCCGATGAGGATCTGCGCACCGCCGTAGTGTTCATGATCACCACCTCGAAGGCGGACGAGGACCGGATGCGGGCCTACGGACACAACGTGGCCGGCTATATCGTCAAGCGGGATCCGGCCAACACCTTCATGGAGGCGGTCTCCATGCTGGAGCACTTCTGGAAGGTGGTCGAGTTCCCGCAATAGGCTACGAGCCGAGCGTGGAAGCCCCGACCCGAATTCTGCTGATCGACGACGACGCCGTCGACCGGACCTCCGTGCGCCGCGCCCTGAAGAAGTCCGGGCTCCGGCACGTGCTGACCGAGGCACCGGACGGCACGACCGGCCTGCGCCTCGCGCGGGAGGGCGCGTTCGACTGCATCCTGCTCGACTACCGTCTTCCGGACGTCGATACGTTCGATCTCCTCGCCTCCCTCCTCGCCCTCCCGGGCGAGGGGCACGCCGTTCTGATGCTGACGGGCGAGGCGGACGAGGACCTGGCGTTCCGGTTGATGCGGGCCGGCGCCCTCGACTACCTCGCCAAGGCGGAGGCGACCCCGTCGAGCCTGGCTCGGGCGATCCGCTACGCGGAAGCGCGACGCGGCTTCCAGGCCGAGCTCGATGAGGCGCGGCGCGAGGCCGAGGCGAAGTCCATGGAGCTCGACACCCTGAACCGGCAGAAGACCCTGCTGTTCTCGATCATCGCCCACGATCTGCGCAACCCGTTCCAGTCGCTGCTCGGCCTGTCGGAAGTCCTGACCAAGGCGGTGGCGACGCGGGACCACGCCTCCATCGAGCGCCGGGCCAAGGGCATCAACGACGCCGCCACTCAGGCCTACGCCCTGCTGGAGAGCCTGTTTTCCTGGGCGAGCCTGCAGATGGACACGATGGCGGTCACCATCACCGACGTCGCCCTCGGCACGGTGGCGGCGGAGGTGATGCAGGGCGCCGCCGAGGCGGCCGCTGATAAGGGACTGACGCTGGCCATCGACTGCCAGGGAACCACCGTCCGCGCGCAACGGGACATGCTGGCCACGGTCCTGCGCAACCTCGTCAGCAACGCCGTCAAGTTCACGCTGCCGGGGGGCACCATCACCGTCGCCGGCCGGCGGACCGGAAGCGGGGTCGAGATCAAGGTCTCCGATACCGGCGTCGGCATGCCAGCTGGCAAGGTGGCCGACCTGTTCAGGCTCGACCGGCGCAGCACGACGAACGGGACCGCCGGCGAGCGCGGAAGCGGGTTGGGGCTCCTGCTCTGCCGCGACCTCGTGGAGCGGCAAGGCGGGGACTTGGCGGTAGAAAGCACCCCGGATCAGGGCACCACCTTCCGTTTCACCCTTCCGGAAGCGGCTGGCGTCCAATGTCCCTGACGACCCGCATCCTGCTCCTCGTCCTGCTCGCCCTCGCGCCCGCGCTCGCCATACAGGGTTATAACGAGTACGCCTTGCGAACCTCGCGCGATGAGACTGTGCGCGCCGATACGATGGCGACGGCCCGCACCGTCGCTGAAGACCTCTCGCAGGTCGCGGAGACGGCGCGGCAAGCCCTGAACTTCATCGCGCAGGACCCCGCTGTCCGGGCCCTGGAACCCTCGGGCTGCACCGAGTACCTGCGCCGCGCCGTCCGCGACAACCCGCACTTCGCGGTCCTGGCCCTGACCCGGTCGGATGGGACCGTGGTGTGCAACAGCCTCGGGTCCTCGCCCGGTTCGTACGCGGTGCCCGACAGGGTGTACCAGCGCCGCGCCGTCGCCGAGGGTGCGTTCGTGATGGGCACCTACGCTCGCGGCAATGCTTCCCGAAAGAACTCTCTGCATTTCGCGCAAGCCCTGCCCGATGCGGACGGCCGGACGGTGGGTGTGCTCGCCGTCGCCGTCGACCTCGGCTGGCTCGACGGCTACCTCAGGCGCAACCTGAGACTGCCCAGCACTTCCGTGACGGTGGCGGACCAGGACGGGATCATTCTGGTCCGTTATCCGGATGGGGACGGCTGGGTCGGGAAACCGCTGCCATCGGATCGGCAACGCATTCTGATGAGGCGTGGGGAGGGCGTCCGCATCGACTTCGGCATCGACGGACGCGAACGCGTGCTCGCCAACGCTAGGCCAACCGGCCCGGCAGCGGCCGCATGGGTGACGGTCGGCCGCGACCGGGACGTCGCCTTCGCGGACGTGGACGCCGCCACCCGCAGGGGCGTGGTGCTGATCGCGCTGGGTGCGGTGCTGGCCGTGGCCGCCGCGTTTCTGGCGGGACGCGCCTTCATTCGCCGCCCCTTCGACCGCCTGCTCAGGACGGCATCGAAATGGCAGGCCGGAGACCTCGCGGCCCGGACCGGGTTGGACGGCGCCGACGAGTTCGGTCGCCTCGGCAGCAAGCTCGACGCGATGGCCGGGAGCCTTCAACGCAACGAGGCCGACCTTCGCGACGAGGTCCGCAACGGCCGCGCGATGCAGGAACGGCAGGTGACGATGCTGCATGAGCTCAACCACCGGGTGAAGAACACCCTCGCCACGGTCCAGGCCCTGGCACGGCAATCGACGCGCGGC
Organism: Methylobacterium sp. WL64; assembly: GCF_008039945.1. Taxonomy (NCBI): domain Bacteria; kingdom Pseudomonadati; phylum Pseudomonadota; class Alphaproteobacteria; order Hyphomicrobiales; family Methylobacteriaceae; genus Methylobacterium; species Methylobacterium sp. WL64. The sequence continues at coordinate 96,146 of NZ_VRVA01000007.1, read as the reverse complement.
GGCGAGGCGCCGGGGGAGAGGCTGGAGGCACGCATCCTCGCACTCTCCAAGACCCATGACCTCCTGACGCGGGACGACTGGTCGGGCGCCCCCCTAAGAGCGGTGCTGGAGAACGAGCTGGGCCCCTATCGGCATGGCGACGCGACCTTCGTCGTGGACGGTCCCGACGTGGACCTTCCGCCGCGCCATGTGCTGTCCCTCGGGATGACGCTACACGAGCTGGCCACCAACGCCGCCAAGCACGGCGCGCTGTCCGTTCCCGGAGGCGAGGTTCGGATCGCATGGTCGGTCATGGCCGACGCCGGCAAAGGCCGTCGGCTCCTCCTGGAGTGGCAGGAGACCGGCGGCCCGCCGACCGCTCCGCCGACGCATCGGGGCTTCGGCACGCGGCTGATCGCGGTCAGCGTCGAGCGCGAGCTCGATGGCGAGATCGACCTCGACTTCGCCGAGGCGGGCCTCCGCGTCGCCTTGGATGTCCCGTTGACTGCGCTTGGGGCCGCTCACTTGAGCCCGCTTGCCACCACGCATTGAGGGACGAGCAGTCAGCGACATCGAAAGGATTGGACTTCGGCCGAAGGCGAAAGATGCCCCTCGGACGCCATGCCCCGGCATATGTCGAAATCACCTTAGCTCACGCCCCGGATCGCTCAAACGACGCTCGATCCGTCCGCCCAGGCAGGGACGACAGCTAAGATTTGTTTGGTGTGAACGCCTCTTGTCGAACGCGGCGCCCCTCAGCGACACGCATCGTCAGACCCTGCGCATCGAAGTATTCCAGGATCGGCATCGTGATGTTCCGCCCGATCCCGGTTGCTTCGCGAAACTGCCCTACGGTGAGTAGCGCTTCAGGATGTGCGCCGGCCACCGCCCGGGCGTGATCCACCAATTCGAGCAGGACGCTGGGCAGAATGTAGTAGTGCTGCGAGATGCGCTGCAGCCAGCCGATGCGGCCGAGCCGATCCAGAAAGCCACGCAAGATGTCCGGCTCACTGCCCACGCGCTGCGCGAGTTCGGCCAGGCGCGGCTGATCGAGTCCAGCCTGTTCTAAAATCGCGCGTATCTCCTCGTGAAGTAGCGCATCCTCGGGACTCAGGCGGACGACGTGCCCGGGGCGATGATGGTAGCTGCCGCGACGCGCGACCGTACCGTCGCGGACCAGCGCGTCGAGAATGACCGGCAAAACCCTGCGGTCTTGAAGGGGAATGCCTGCCGCGACTTCCTCAAGGGACAGCCCCGGATTGTCGGGCTCTGTCCGATGCGTGTCGTCGAGCACCGCGAGGACGGCACCGCCGATGCCGTTCATGCGCGCGCCTGAGAAGCCGAGCGGACCGCGGGGCGTCTCTACCACCATGACGCCGAGGGTGTCTGCAAGGGCAGATATGGCCGCCGCCGGAACGTTGCGTGACCGCGCAAAGTGAACGAGATCCACCTCGGCCGGGCTGGCTTCGAGCAGACCGTCGAGCGCGTGCCCATCGTCGGCTTGGTCGAGGGCCTGAACGATCGCCTGCCGCTCTTCCGACCAAGCTCCGCGTCGCGGACTGTCGATGTCGACGATTGTGCCTCCGCCTAGGGTACGGGACGCTGAGATGTCGCGGAGGATGAAGCGGTCGCCGTAAAGCGCCCCCAGTCCCGCATCGAGGGCGATCTGAGCTCTGGCCGACCCGCCAGGCTCGATGACGACGCCCTCCGGGAGGAGTATCCGACCGGTTACCAGACCAGCGCCGTGGTGCACCTGAACGGGAGTGCGATGGCGGAGGGCCCGTTTTTCACCGGGCAGCAGGCGCAGCGTCACGTCGAGACGCAGGGTCGGCCCAAGCAGCGCGGGTGCGAGGATCCAGTCCCCGCGACGGATGTCCCCCTTCGACAGACGCGGACCGACGATGTTCAGGGCGCAGCGCTGCCCGGCGCCGGCCTCATCGGTCACGAGGTCCTCGGCGCGGATGCCCCGCACCCGCACCTCCTGTCCGCCCGGGGAGGCCAGCAGGCGGTCGCCAACGCGCACGGTGCCGGCATGCACGGCCCCGGTGACCACGATGCCGGCCCCCGAGATCGTAAAGGAGCGATCGACCGCCAGACGGAAGCTCCTTGCCGTCGGTCGGACCACAGCGGGCGTGGCCGCAGCGGCGTCCAGCAGGCCCGCGAGCTCGGGGATGCCGGCACCGGACAACGACGAACAGGCGACGATGGGTGCATTGGCGAGGCCGGTCCCGGTCAACGCCGTGCGGATCTCGGCGCGAACCGTCGCGAGACGCGTCGGGTCCACCTTGTCACTCTTGGTGACCGCCACGACCCCATGTCCGAGGCCGAGCAGGTCAAGGATGGCGATGTGCTCACGGGTTTGGGGCATGACGCCGTCGTCGGCCGCCACGACGAGGAGGGCGAACGCGACGCCGGTCGCCCCTGCCACCATCGTGCGCACCAAGCGCTCATGGCCGGGCACGTCCACGAAGCCGAGAGTGCAATCACCCCGACGCGCGTAGGCGAACCCGAGATCCAAGGTGATGCCGCGGGCCTTCTCTTCCGGCAATCGGTCGGCGTCGATGCCGGTGAGCGCTTTCACCAGCGTCGTCTTGCCGTGGTCGATATGACCCGCCGTCACGACGATCATGGCTTGGCGACTTCGTGCTGGAGCCCGGGGTGGCCGGCGCGGAACGGTCCGCGCCGGCCGGAAGCGACTTCAACCCTTGATGCGGGTTTCGGCCAGTTCGGACATGCAGGTGTCGTAGGCGACGAAGTCCACGCGGTTCGAGACCGCGAAGAGTGTGAAGGGTGAGAACAGGAACAAGGCCTTCGCCTCGTCCTGAATGTACCGCTCCACCTCGCGCACCACGCCCTCCTGCTGCGGCTCCTTCGCCGTGTGCAGCAGTTTCTCGTAGAGGGCGTCGAACCTCGGATCCTCCGGACCCTGTCTTAGGGTCGCGTCACGTCCGAAGAACTCGCGGTGCACGCACGCAACCGGGTATTGCGGTGTCCAGTCGAAGTACCACTCGATCTTCACGTCGAAGTCGGCCGGCGGCTCGTCCTTGGCGCTGACGAACCGGGCCGACAGTCCGACCTTTGCAAGGCAGGCGCCGACGGCATCGACGACGCCCTTCCAGGCCGGAGAGGCGACGAACACGACCTCGCGCCCCGACAAGCCCGCAGCGTCGAGGGCGGCGCGTGCCGCCACAGGATCGTGCGGGATCGGCTTCATATCCGGATCCGCGCCGTAGCGGCCGGGCTGAATGAAGGCCGGGATCACCGTGCCGTAGCCGTGCGCACCCTCGTCGAGCACGAACTGGCGGTCGATGGCCAGGTTCAGTGCCCGGCGGGCTTCCGGGTTTCGCCAGGGCGAGTCGGGCCGGTTCTCGTTGAAGACGCCCGTGAGGATCGCCTTGGCGTTCTTTGTCTGGACCTTGCCATGCTCGCTTGCCGGGAAGGCCTTGGCCTCATCCGGTGTCAGGTCGAACACGACGTCGACCTGGCCGTCGCCGACCGCGACAGACTTGATGCCCTCGTCCTTGCCGATGACGTTGTCGTAGACGATCCGGACCGTCGGCCTGCGAGCCGGGTTCCAGTACGTCGGGTTGGGCTCCATGACCACGCGGTCGGAGCGGCTATCGATGAGCGAGACGCCCTCGGTGAGCACAAACGGGCCAGTCCCCCACGGACCAGGCGCGTCGATCACTCACCAATGGCCTTCTGCCGACCCCGTCTTTGGGTCAACGAAGCCCCACTCGTTCCAGAACCGCGTCGAAGGCAGGTGCATGCCGCGCAGCTTCATCAGCGCCGCGGAGTCGCCGCCGGGGAAGCGCATCCGGACGGTGCGGTCGTCGACCGCCTCGCAAGTCACGTCCCGGGCGAAGTTGAGGAAGGCGCCAGGCGGGTGCGGATTGGTCCATTCCTGGACCTTGTCGAACCCGAGCTTGAACATCGCAGCGTTGAAGGGTTCGCCGTCCTGGTAGACCGCGTCCCGCATCTTGAGTTCGAGGGTCTCGCCATCGAGCCAGCGCCAGCTCTCGGCGAGGCTCGGCTGGCCGATGCCGTCGTGGTCGACGCGGTTGGCTTCCTCCATCGTGTTCCAGGTGATGGAGAGCCAGTTCACCGGTGACGGGTCGACCACCGTCACCGTGTTGTGGGGTCCCCAGGGCTGACCGCCCCCCGGATCCCCGGTCGCTTGCGCGTCCATGTATCCTCCTCGTGTTCGACCCGCATGGCGTGCGGGCGTCGTCCGGCTCATCGCGAGCCGACAGGATGGAAGGCGCCTGCAGTTTGCGCATGGCCCTCTATTTATTCGCCTGGGCCGCCGGCCAGGCAGCCGTCGAACCCTCGCGTTTCAGTTCGTTCCCGCGGGGAGCCTCGTCCGCACGTCTGCGTGCGGGGCATCCTCAGCTCGGCTCGTCGCCCTGGGCCATGCCCGCTGCGGCGACGCGGTCGGCGAGATCCTTCAACTCCTGGCGTAGGTCGGCGAGTTCGCGGTCGCCGAGGCCGGTGCGACAGACCACGGCCTGCTGCGCCGTCGCGACTTGGTCCTCAAGCAACCGGCCTACCTCCGTCAGGGCGACCAGGACGATGCGCCGGTCCACCGCGCGGGTCCGGGTGACGAAGCCCGCGGCCTCCAGCCGAACGACCAGGGGCGTGATCGCGCTGGACGTGAGTTGCAGCTGGGCTGCTAGGTCGTGCACCGCCGTCACGCCACCTTGCCAGAGCGCCAGCATGACGAGGTACTGCGGGTAGGTCAGCCCTAGCTCGCCCAGCAACGGCCGGTAGGCCCGCACGACCGAGTTCGTCGCTGCGTAGAGGGCGAAGCAAAGCTGGTCGTCCAGCCGCAGGCGGGTATGCTTCGTCGACGTCGGCACTAACCGCTACTCCGTTCAGGCCTTAATCATTCATGCGTGAACGATGTTGTCAACGGGACGTATATTGCGCAGCTGGAAACGCGGCTCACAGGCCTGTCTTTCCTGCTCTCTGAGCGGCCGCATTCGCGAAAGTCTACCGAAAGCGGACCGGCGCCTATCCACCCAACCCGGTCGTTGACCTCTGCCTCAACAGGCTGGGAGCGGACCTTCCGAGGGTCGGCAAGGGGCCGGGCGTGGGCCCAGGGAACGGGTTCCATCCGTCAGATTTCATCCACTAGAGATACCTGAGCCAGGCTATATCGCGACGTGCCACTTTGAAGCGCGAGAACCACGCTGTCGGCCAGTAAAGCGGCACGACCAGGCCAACGTACCAGGCCAGCACCCAGCCATAATCTGCCACGCCGAACACGCTGCCCTGCGTCGGGCCCCAGATGGCGACGGCGCCATGGTACAGGAGCCGCAGAATCGTGAGGTGGAGCAGGTAGAAGAACAACGGCGCTCCGCCGAACACCGCCAGGGCCGAGACGACCGGGGCGTCGCGCATCCGTTCAAGGGCAACCAGGAGCAGCGCCCCGATCCCGAGCGTCAGCAGCAGGAACAACAACGAGGGGGGATACTTCGTCAGCGAGACGAAGCTCAACGTGGTTCGAAGCGCGTCGCCCTCGACGACGAACCAGGGCTTGTCGCCGTAGCCGTTCGCCAGACGCAGGACCATGAAAGCGACGAGCATCCCGCAGCCAAGGGCCAGAAACCGGCGCTCGCGGGTTTGCGCCGCGACGGTAGGCAGGAACCACGGGCCGATTGCGTAGCCGAGCACGATCACGCCGATCCACGGGAGTACCGGATAGGTCGTCTTGGCGACCAGCCCAAACGGCAACGCGATGACGTCGCGCTGGTGCAGCATCGCCCAGACCGCGAAGAACGGTTGGTCAGGCTGGAGGTGGATCGGGTCGAGGAGGTTGTGGCCACCGACGACCAGCAGCCCCACCGTGAACAGGATCGGACGTGGCAAGCCGACCAGCACCGCGAGGACGATCATGCAGACGCCGATGCACCAGATGACCTGCAGCCAGAGCGTCGGGCTGGCCACGCCCCAGTACAGTTCCGACAGGTAGAGGACCTCAAGCGCCATCAGCACGAGCCCACGCTTCAGCAGGTAGGCCCGCGTCTCCGGCAGCGTGTGCCGGGTGCCGAAGAGGTACGCAGCCACGCCGGTCAACGCGATGAAGAAGGGTGCGCACAGGCTGACGAGGAGGCGGGCCAGGGCCACGGCCGGCAGGGCGGTTCGGGCGTCGACCGGGTCGGCCACGGGTACGTGCAGGAACCAGGTCTCGCGCAGGTGATCGAGAAGCATCAGCACCATCACCAGCCCGCGTAGGGCATCGATGGAGGCGATGCGGCCGGACAGGGGCGATAGACTGGTCGATGCCTCCGGCGGCTCCGGACGCTCGCCCATCAGAACCGTGCCGTCATGCTGACGGTGACGCGCCGCGGTTCACCGACGCCGACCCAGAAGGTGTTATAGGAGCGCTCGTAGTAGGTCTCGTCGAAAATGTTGTCGACGTTGAGCCCGAAGCGCAGGTTCTCGTAGCGGTAGTAGGCCAGCGCGTCCGTCAGGATGTACCCCGGCAAGCGGAAGCTCTCGACGCCGCTGTCGCCGAGCCGCGAGCCGACCGCTCGGAACCCACCGCCGATCCCAAAACCCTTCCAGTCGCCGGCCTGGATCTCGTAGATGCCGAGCAGCGAGCCGCTATGGCGCGGGATGTTGAGCAGCGGCGAGCCGACCCGCAGCACCTCGTCGCGAGTGACCGCCGCGTCGATGAAGGCGTATCCGCCGATCACCCGGAACTCGGGCGTGACCTGCCCGACCAGGCTGACGTCGAAGCCCTGGCTGCGCACGGCCCCCGCGGCGATCTGGAAGAAGAAGTCCGCCGGGTCGGTGGTGAGCACGTTCTCCTTCTCGATGTGGAAGGCGGCCGCCGTCACGCTGAGGCCGTCGAACAGGTCGAGCTTGGTCCCGACCTCGTAGGCGAACCCGGTCTCGGGCGCGAAGGGCCGGGACGCGCTGTCGAAGCCAGTGTTGGGGCGGAACGAGGCGGCGACGTTGCCGTAGAGTGCCAGGAACGACAGCGGCTGGTAGACGAGGCCGGCCCGCGGCGAGAAGCCGGTGCGGTCCTGCTCGGTCCGTTCGTTCGCGACTTTGTCCCGGAAGGTCTGGTTGTAGAAGTCGGTGCGGTTGCCCAGCAGCAGCTTCCATTCCGGGCTGAGCGCGATCTGGTCCTGGAGGTAGACCGCCGTGTTGCCGACGTTCTCGCTGGCGCTGTAGCGGCGCGTGAACGGAGGCTTGGCCTGCCCGTAGACCGGGTTGAACATGTCGATGGCGAAGGGGTCGAGACGCGGGGTCGAGCGCAGGAGGTTCTCGGTGCTGTTGTAGCGCTCGTGCTCCAGGCCGAGCAGCAAGGTGTGGGCGATGGGCCCGGTCTCGAAGCGGCCGACGAGTTCGGCTTGGCCGATGGCGACGCCCCAGGTGAAGTCGTGCTGGCGGAACTCGCGCAGCAGCGTGCGCCCGTCATCGAGGATCCCGGTCGCGCCGGTCTGCAGGCCGGTGAGGCTTCCGGTGTTGAGGTGCGTGGCGACGCGCAAATGCCAGTCGGTGTTGAAGGCGTGCTCCAACCGCACCTGCAGGATCCCGGCCTCCGACACTGAATCGTCGCTGGGCTCGCCGAAGAAGCGCGAGCGCGGGACGAGGCCGAGGCGATTGTTCACCGCGACGGTGCCGCGGTCGAAGGTCTGACGGTTGCGCAGGTACTGCGCCTCGAACGTGATCTTGGTATCGGGCGTGACCTGCCAGCTCACCACCGGTGCCAGGAGCACGCGGTCGCCGTCGACGTAATCCCTAAAGCTGTCCTGGCGGGCGAGCGCGCCGTTGAAGCGATAGAGCACGCTGCCGTCCTCGCTCAGTGCACCGCCGGCATCGACCGTGGTGCGGGCGGTGCCGAAGCTGCCGAACAGGGTGCCCATCTCGACGAAGGGTCGCGCTACGGGCTGCTTGGTGAGGATGTTCACGGTCCCGCCCGGATCGCTGCGGCCATAGAGGGCGCCGGCCGGGCCCTTCAGGACCTCGATGGACTGGACGTTCTGGGTGTCGGGGGCGCCGTTGTAACCGCGGGCGATGTTGAACCCATTCTGGAAGATATCCTGGGTTGCGAAGCCGCGCACCGAGTACAGGGCGAGGTTCTGGGCGCCAAAATCGTTCTGCTTTCCGACCCCGGGCACGTAGTCGAGCGCGCGCTCAACGCGGGTCGCGGCTGTGTCAATCAGGACTTCCCGGGGGATTACGTCGACCTGCTGCGGCAGGTCGAGGCGGGGCGTGATCGTCTTGGTGCCGCTGTAGAGCTCCGGCACCCGGTAGGTCGGCGTGGCGGTGAGGGTCCCCTCGACCGAGAGCGCATCGAGCACCACGGCGGTCTCGCTAGAGGGCGCCCCTTGGGCGGCGACGGCGGCGGGGATCGCGCAGGACAGGGCCAGCACGGACATCAGCGGGATGGACGGTGAACGGGACACGTTGATGGGCCTCGGGCGACGGCAGTGGCACGTCACCGCGAACGAGGCCGAACCACGCGCAACGCACATGCTTCCGCACCCGCCGGGGCACCCCGCCCAGCGTGTCTCGCGTGTGACCACGACTGACGGCAGGTCTCCTGGCTCGCGGGTCATCGCCCTTCACCGTCTTCCCGAGCGATGCCGCTCAGTGACGTCGGTGGCGAAGGGCTCGCCGCTTACAGTTGCGGGGGCAGCCGCGGCGTTGGGGCTACCCCCGCACCGCGTTCCCTTTTGATCCTCCGGGGAGGAACCGTCATGGCCGAGCTAACATGCCGACGCCCATGCCCGTCAACGGACCGAGTGCAATACACGAGAGGTTATGCCCTGCCGGCAACACTTGGGAACACGGATCGCTCGCTGCGTCCGTCAGGTCAGGACCTCGACCTGCTCCGGCGGCAAGCTACGCCACCAAGCGTCCGGGGATTGGAAAACCTCGTAGGTGAACCGGAGGACCTCATCCGGCTGGCGATGCGACGGGTCCACGCGACCACGCTCCGCGTTGCGGGCCTTCAGGACCTCCCATGGCACATCCAACACCTTCCACTCCACGGTGAGCTCGTGTCGGGCGACGATCCCGAGTTCGCGCTCGAACACAGATCTGGTGAGATGGGTGTCCGCCATCACCACGCTGAAGCCGCTCGTCAGGGCGGCATCCAGGGCTGCTTCCTTGACCCGGTGCAGGAGGTCCCGGGCCGCATCGTCATGTGAGCCCTGCCTGAGTTCCCAGTAGACCTGCCGGTGCGGCGGCCAGAGGGTCTGCCGGAAGTCGTCGAGGGTGAGGTGAACCCAGCCGTCGAGAGGGTCGAAGCGGCGGGCGTAGGTCGTCTTCCCCGCGCCCGGGCAGCCGATCAGGCCGATCACCCTCTGCGGTGCCCCCGGACGATTCCTGCCGGGCACCGTCCGGGTCACGGTCAGGCCGTCGCCTCCGCATCCTCGTCGTCGCTCGCCGAGCCCTCGATGATCTCGCCCCGTAGGTAACGAGCCTGGGCCTCGGCGACCCGCCGTGCGCCCTGGGCGTGGCGGGTCGACACCGTGCCGCCGGGCGCCTCGGGCCCGCCGCGCTTGATCGCCACGAGTTCCGGATCACCCCAATGGTCGAGCATCGCCTGGAACGCTTCGTAGCGGCCGGCGTCGAAGGCGATGCGGTCGCCCATCATGTCCTTGTAGGGGTGCGCCGGGTGCAGGCCGCCGCAGGGGACCCAGCCCGTGGGGATCGGCGTCGTTGCGGCATGGGTCCGACCGGCGCGCAGGAGCTTGGGCAGCACATGCGTATGCGGACCTTCAGGACTGGTACCGCCGGACCCGGGGATTGGGGCATAGACCTCGATGCGCCCGACCCGCGCCAGGAACACCCGGTGCGGGCTCATGGCGACGAGATGAGGCCCAATGGGGTTGGCGTGGTCGAACAGGGGCATGCCGACGCCGGCCCGCAGCCGCTCGACGGCCTCCGGATCGCGCACCCGCACACAGGCATCCACGGCGAGCAGGCCGAGGCCGAGGTCGAACAGGATGCCGTCGCGATCCTCGACCCGGGCGGCGTTCCGGTCGGGCCCGAGTTCCGTCACCACGGTCCTCCGGTTCATCGTGCATGTCGCTTCCGGCAGGCAAAGCGCCACCGCGTGGTTCCAGCCCGAGGCGACCGCGGTCTCGTAGGCGATTGGCCTCAGGTCGGAACTCGGGGTCAAGGCGATGGCCCCGCGCGCGGTCGCAAGTCCCAGGCGATCGTCAGGCAGGGCCAGGACAGGCTCGTCCGGATCGCGCATGAACTCGGCGATGGCACCGAAGCTGCCGAGGCTCCAGGCCGTGGTCGGATCGGCCAGTGCACCGCGCAGAAGGGCGACGGTGGCATCAGGGCTGTTTGGGGAAGGCTGCATCGATGTCCTCCGGATGTGGCCCTGAACGGCTCCAGGGCAGGATATAGGCGGTTCCGTCCGGTCCGGCCCCACGGCACGCCGTGACGCCGAACGCGTCGGCGAGCAGCCGATCCGTAAGGGCGACGTCCGGGCGTCCGTCGGCGACGAGGCGTCCCGCATCCAGGACCACGATCCGGTCGCAGAACCGGGCCGCGAGGGAGAGGTCGTGCAGGACGGCGACGACGCCGGTGCCGGCCAGGGCCACGCTCCGCAACAGCGTCATGGCGTCGAGCTGGTGGGCAGGGTCGAGGGCGGTGATCGGTTCGTCGGCCAACAACCAATCCGCTTCGACGGCGAGCGCCCGCGCCAGCAGCACGCGCATCCGCTCGCCTGTGGACAGGGTCGGTTCGGTTCGGTTAGCGAAGCGCGCGACGTCGGTCCGTGTCATCGCTCGGTTTATTGCGGCGCGATCGGTGCCATCGAGGCCACCGAACGCGCGTCGATGCGGCAGCCTGCCGAGGGCGACGAGGTCACGCACCTGCATCGGCCAACCGGCCCCCGCGCCCTGGAACAGGACCGCGATGCGCTTGGCGCGCGCGTCGCGGGAGATGCCCTTGAGCGGCATACCGTCGAGATCCACGCGGCCCTTGGTCGGGGCGACCAAGCCCGCGAGGGTGCGCAGGAGGTTGGTCTTGCCAGCGCCGTTCGGACCGACCAGACCGACGAGGGTCCCGCGTTCCAGGGACAGGGTGATATCCGACAGGATGGCACGCCCGCCGAGGCGGACATCGAGGGCTGCGGTCGCGAGGCTCATGCGCCGCGCCCTCGCTCACGCAGGAGGAGCACGATCAGGAACGGTGCCCCAACGAGCGCAGTCACCACACCGAGCTTGAGTTCCGGGCGCGTCGCCAGGAGACGAACGCCCAAGTCCGCGGCAAGCACGAGGGCGGCCCCGGCGAGGCCACTCGGCCACAGGCTGGCACCAGGGCGTGCGCCGACCAACGGTCGCACGAGGTGGGGCACCACGAGGCCGACGAAGCCGATGGCGCCGCTGACGGCGACGCCGCTGCCCACGGCCAGCGCCGCGCCGGTGACGAGGCGTAGGCGGACCGAGACCAGATGGAAGCCGAGGCTCGCAGCCGTGTCCTCGCCCAGCGTCAGGGCATCGAGCGCGCGAGCCGTGGACAGCATCAGGCCCCAGCCGACCGCCATCAACGGCAGGCATAGCCAGACATGGTCCATGCTGCGGTCCGCGAGCGACCCCATCAGCCAGAACACGATCTCCAAGGCCGCGTAGGGATTGGGCGAGAGGTTGAGCGCCAGCGCCGTCATGGCGCCGGCGAGGCTCGACACGGCGACACCGGCGAGGATCAATCCCAGCGTGGTGCCTCCCCTTGCGGCAACGAGGTTCAGGGCGAGCGCCGCCACCGCGGCGCCGGCGATCCCGCCGAGCGGGAGGGCGAGGCTGAGGGAGGCCGCGAACCCGCCGTAGAACACAACCACGGCCCCGAGGGCCGCAGCCGAGGAGATGCCGAGGATGCCGGGATCGGCGAGCGGGTTGCGCAGGTAGCCCTGCATCGCCGCCCCGGTCAGCCCAAGGCTGAAGCCGACGAGGCCCCCGAGGAGGGCACGGGGCAGGCGTAGCTCCCAGAGGACGAGGGCAGGCAGTGTCGCGCGTCCTGCGAGGAGGTCACCGGCCGCCGCCGTTACGTCGAATGGGGCGTACCCGACCGCGATGGACGCCAGCGTCAAAACGAGAACCAGCAGGCCAAGGAGCCCGACGATGCCGCGTGGTCCGACGACCGCGCGTTCGATCCGGGTAGGAGGTTGAATGGGTGCGTTCATGGCACTGCCCGTTCGCGTGCGGCGGCGGCGAGTAAGGCCACGACGTCGGCGACCTGCGGACCTGGACAGGTCCAGAGCCGGTTCGGAATCGAGACGGTACGCCCCTGCCGGCGCAGCGCGTCGAGGACGGGATGATGCAGCAGGGCATCGGCCAGCGACGGCGCGCCGGGCTCCCCCTCGTCGAGGACGATGAGGTCGGCGTCGGCCAAGGCCGCCGCTTCCAGCGGGACCTGGCCGAAGCGGTCGCGACCGAGTTCGGCCGCGACGTTGACGAGGCCGGCGGCGCGGATGATCGCATCGCCAAGGCTGCCGGGTGCCACCGTGAAGGCGTTCGGACGCATCACAAGGGCCCGCAAGGGTTTGGCCGCCGGCATCACCTCGGCCAGCCGAGCGTCGAGGTCCGCGACCATCGCCTCGCCGCGCGCCGGGTGCCCGAGGGCCGCGGCGACGGTCCGGATCTGGGCCCGCACCCCCTCGAAGTCGTTGGGTACGCCGAGTTCGAGAAGGGGGAAGCCGACGCGCTTGAGCAGGCCCACCGTGGTCCGCGTCGTGAAGGCACCGGCAACGACGAGGTCGGGCCGGAGGGCGACGATCTCCTCCGACAGGCCGCGTGTCACTGCGATGCCCGTCGCCTCCCGCGCGACGGTCGAGCCGCGTGGGTCATGGGCGAGGTAGGTCACGGCGGCGACCTGATCGCGGTCGGCAAGCCGAAGGACGAGCTCGTCCGCGCAGAGGTTCATCGAGACGACGTGCCGGGGTCCCCCGGATGCCGGGGCGGCCATCCCAGCGGCAATCGACCAGATTTGGCTGACCGCCAGCATCGCCGTTAGGACCGCGAAGCCGGACCGTCGTGCCATCGGCGGTCTCAAAACGCGGTCAGGCGGACGCCGCCGTACACGGCGAGGCCTGCCCCGAGGAAGCCGGTGGGGTTCTCGTAGCGGCGGTCGAATAGGTTATCGACCCGCCCAAACACGCTCACCGTCTCGCTGACGTCGTAGTTCACCGCGAAGTTGACCAGGGTAAAGCCCGGGTTCTTGAGCCGGGCCACCGAGAAGTCGCGGTTGCCGTCGACGAAGTGGCCGAGCACGATCACGGTCCCGCTGACGGTCAGGCCCGGGAGGGGGGTCCAAAAGGCTGTCGCGCTGCCCTTGTGGCGGGGCCGTCGCAGGAGCTCCTGGTGGGTGATCTCGTTCTTGGTCACCGTGTTGGTGTAGTCGACCCGGCCCGTAAGGGTATCGGAGAACCGGACAGCGACGAAGGCTTCCGCCCCGTACGATTCGGCCCGGCCGACGTTCTCGTTCGAGGTGAACGTCGCGTTCGAGGTGATGAGGTTCTTGAAGTCGTTGGCGTAGTAAGTCGCGCCGACGAGGACGCGGTCCCCCAGGGGCTGCTCGATGCCGGCGTCGTAGCCGAGGCTCTCCTCAGGCCTGAGGTTCGGGTTGGCGAAGAAGTTCGAGGCCGGGAAGCTCTGGAACAGCTGGCTCAGGGTCGGCGCCTTGAAGCCGGTGCCGACGCTACCTTTGATCCGGGTCTCGGTGAAGGGCAGAATGTAGCTCGGCGCGACGCGGAAAGTGGTGGCCGGCCCGAACGCGTCGTTCTCGTCGTGGCGGATGTTGGCCACGAACGCCGCCCGCTCGAAGGGCGTTAGCTGCACCTCCCCGTAGCCGGCCGTGTTGCCGTTCCTCGCCCGCAGGTTGCCGGCCCCGAACGGGCTCGGGTCGGTGGTCGACAGGCTCTCGTCGTCACGCTGCGCGCCGAACAGGATCAGATTGCCGGGCGAGAGCTGGTAGTCCCCGCGGTACTCGTAGCGCGTGCGCTCGCCCAGGCCCGTTGTCGCGTCCGGCGTGGCAAGGGGGTCTAGGGGGCCCTGCTGTCTGTTGAACAGGTTCGAGTAGTTGATGGCGAAGAGGTTGTGGAAGCCGGCGAACGGCGTCCATTCGGCCTCGTTGCGGGTGAAGACCTGCTGCACGTCGGCGGCACTCCGGAACGCCGCCGGGAAGGCCGGGAAGGTGCTGAAGTCGGTGCCGGTGAACAGGAGGCGGGAATTGATGAAGCGCGTCACCGAGTTGATGCGGAAGGTGTCGGTGAACTGGTAGCCGAACTTCGCCGAGACGGTCTCGTTGTCGTAAAAATTCGGATGGATCGCCCGGCCGAGCGGGACGAGGTTCGGCGGCGTCACCGGCGTCGCGGCCGCACGGAAGTGCTGGATCGAGACCGAATAGTCGAAGCCGTCCTCCGACCCGCTGATCCTGCCGCTTTGGTTGAAGGTACCGAACGAGCCGCCCTCGCTCCGCGCGGTGGCCCTGGCCGGTCCCTCGCCACGCTTCGTCGTGAAGGAGACCGCGCCTCCAATGGCGTCGCTGCCATAGAGGCCGCTCTGGGGACCCCTGAGCACCTCGATGCGGGAGAGGTCGTCGGTCAGGAGTTGCCCGAAGTCGAAGGAGCCGTTCGGGTTCGACGGGTCGGTCGCGTCGATGCCGTCGATGAGCACCTTCACGTGGTTCGAGTTCGAGCCGCGAATGAACACCGAGGTCTGACCGCCCGGGCCGCCGGTCTGCACGACGTTGAGGCCCGGTACCTGCTGGAGGGCATCCGGGACGGTGCGGCGCTGCTGGGCCTCCAGGGTGGCGGCGGTGAGCACGGTGACGCTTGATCCGACCTGGTCGACGGGCGTCGGCACGCCGGTGGCGGAGACGGAAAGCTCGGAGAGCGTGACGGCCGCCTCGGCCCCGCGCGGGACATCGGCGAAGGGGGCGGCGGCCTGTTGCGCGAGCACGGGACCGGGAAGGGCGGCGCAGGCGAGCGCGAGCGTGCGCAAGCACGCGGTTCGGGAAGGAAAGGACACGGGACAAGCCTCGGGCGACGTCTGTGGCACGTCACCGCGAACGAGGCCTGGGCGCTTGCCTGCCGTTAGGGCAGCCGGGCGCTTCGACACCCATCAGGACACCCCGCCCGATGCGTTTCGCGTGTGACCACGACTGACGGCAGGTCTCCTGGCTCGCGGGTCACCGCCCTCTCATCGTCTTCCCAGGCCCGAAGACCCAGTGACGTGTTGATGATGGGCTCGCCGCTTACAGTTGCGGGGGCAGCCGCGGCTTCGGGAAGGCCCTTTCGGACCTCATCCTCACCGCGTTCCCTTTTGATCCTCCGGGGAGGAACCGTCGGACATACAGGACCTAAGGGAATGGCCCAGCGTCAATGTCACTTCGGGGTTTTCCGCCCTGTGTGTTCATAACGTTACAAGTCGGGCCTCGGGGTCGATGGCATTCGGTTCGGACCGCGGCAGTCCCCAGCCCTTCACCAGGCCGTAGACCGCAGGGATTACCACGAGGGTCAGGACGGTCGACGAGACCATGCCGCCGATCATGGGGACCGCGATCCGCTGCATAACCTCAGAGCCCGATCCGGTGCTCCACAGGATCGGCAGGAGCCCGGCCATGATGGCGACCACCGTCATCACCTTCGGACGCACCCGCTCCACCGCGCCGATCATGATGGCCCTCCGCAGGTCGGCACGGGTGAGTGCCCGTCCGGCGCGGTCGCATCCGGCCCGGATCTCGGCCAGCGCATGATCGAGGTAGACCAGCATGATCACCCCGGTCTCGGCCGCGACGCCTGCCAGTGCTATGAAGCCGACGGCCACCGCCACCGACAGGTTGAAGCCCATCCACCACATCAGCCAGACCCCGCCGACGAGCGCGAACGGCAGCGACAGCATCACGATCAGGGTCTCGGTCAGTCGACGGAAGTTGAGGTACAGCAGCAGGAACACGATCAGCAGCGTCAGCGGCACCACGACCTTGAGCCGGGCCGTCGCCCGGTCGAGGTACTCGACCTGACCGCTCCACTGCACGAGGGTACCCTGCGGCAGGCTCACCTCTTTGGCGACCGCCGCCCGCGCCTCGGCGACGTAGCCCCCAAGGTCGCGACCGGCGACGTCGACGTAGATGAAGACCGCGAGTTGCCCGTTCTCGGTCCGGATCTGGGTCGGGCCACGGTTCAACTGAACCTTGGCGACCTCACCGAGCGGTACCGTGCCCCCACCCGGGATCGGCACCTGAACCTCGGAGGCGATGGAGCGCGGGTCGGAGCGGAAGGCGCGCGGGTAGCGCACATTGACGGTGTAGCGCTCGCGGCCCTCGACGGTGTTGGTGACGCTCTCGCCGCCGAGCGCCATCCCGATCACGTCCTGCACGTCGCCGACGGTCAGCCCGTACCGGCCCAGCGCCTCGCGGTCGGGGGTGATGTCGAGGAAGTAGCCGCCCTGCACCCGTTCGGCGTAGGCGCTCGACGTGCCCGGCACCGCCTTCACCACCGCCTCGACCTGGCGGGCGACCTTCTCCATCTCGGAAAGGTCCGTCCCCAGCACCTTGATCCCGACCGGCGTACGGATGCCGGTCGAGAGCATGTCGATGCGGGCGCGGATCGGCTGGGTCCAGGCATTCGAGACCCCGGGGAACTGAAGCGCGGCGTCCATCTCGGCCTTCAGGCTCGCCGTCGTGACCCCGGGTCGCCACTCCGCCTTCGGCTTCAGGTTGACGATGGTCTCGAACATCTCGGACGGCGCCGGGTCGGTCGCGGTGTTGGCCCGACCGGCCTTGCCGTAGACCGAGGCGACCTCGGGGAACGACTTGATAATCCTGTCCTGGGTGGCGAGCAGGTCCCCGGCCTTGGTCACCGAGATGCCCGGCAGCGTGGTCGGCATGTACATCAAGGTGCCCTCGTCGAGGTCGGGCATGAACTCGGAGCCGAGCCGGCTCGCCGGCCATGCCGTCGCCGCCAGGACGACGAGGGCCAACAGGATGGTGAGCACCCGCGCCCGCAGGACGCCTGCGATGAGCGGTCGGTAAATCCAGATCAGGAGTCTGTTCACCGGGTTGCGGTGCTCGGGGATGATCCGCCCGCGGACGAACAGCACCATCAGCGCGGGGACGAGGGTCAGGGACAGCACCGCCGCCGCCGCCATCGCGAACGTCTTGGTGAAGGCCAGCGGACCGAATAGGCGCCCCTCCTGGCTTTCAAGGGTGAAGATCGGCAGGAAGCTCACGGTGATGATGAGGAGCGAGAAGAACAGCGACGGCCCGACCTCGCTTGCCGCCTCGATCAGGATCTCGACCCTGGGTTTGTCCGGCGGTGCCCGCTCCAGGTGCTTGTGGGCGTTCTCGATCATCACGATGGCGGCGTCGATCATGGCGCCCACCGCGATGGCGATGCCGCCCAGGCTCATGATGTTGGCCCCGAGCCCCAAAACCTTCATGCCCGCGAACGCCATGAGGATGCCGACCGGCAGCATCAGGATCGCCACCAGCGCGCTGCGGACGTGGAGCAGGAACACGACGCAGACGAGGGCGACGATGGCGCTCTCCTCGATCAGCGTGCCCTTGAGCGTCTCGATGGCCGCCTCGATGAGGTGCGAGCGGTCGTAGACCGGAAGGATCTCCGTGCCCTTGGGCAGGCTGGCGGCGACCTCGGCAAGGCGGCCCTTCACGTTCTCGATGACGTTCAGGGCGTTGGCCCCGAACCGCTGCAGCACGATCCCGCCGGCGACCTCGCCGTCGCCGTTCATCTCGGTGATCCCGCGGCGCTCGTCGGGACCGAGCTCGACCCGGGCGACGTCCTTCACCCGGAGGGGCGTGCCCGCCTCCGTCCTCAGGACGATGCTCTCGATGTCGGCGACGCTCTTGAGGTAGCCGCGGCCACGGACGACGAACTCGAACTCGGAGAGCTCGACGGTGCGGCCGCCGACGTCGGCGTTGCTCGCCCGGATGGCCTCCCGGAGCTTGGACAGGGTGATGCCCTGCGCCCGCAGGCGGTTCGGATCGACCACGACGTTGTACTGCTTCACGAAGCCGCCGACGCCGGCGACCTCCGCCACGCCCTCGGCGCGCGACGCCCCGAAGCGGACGACCCAGTCCTGCAGCGACCGGAGCTCGGCCAGCGTCCGTTCCTTGGCGACCACGACGTACTGGTAGACCCAGCCGACCCCGGTCGCGTCGGGCCCCAGGGTCGGGGTCACGCCGGCCGGCAGGCGCTTGGCCACGGTGTTCAGGTATTCGAGCACCCGGCTGCGGGCCCAGTACGGGTCGGTGCCGTCCTCGAAGATGACGTAGACGAACGACACCCCGAAGAACGAGAAGCCGCGCACGACCTTCGACCGGGGCACCGTCAGCATCGCGGTGGTCAGCGGGTAGGTGACCTGATCCTCGATGACCTGCGGCGCCTGCCCGGGGTACTCGGTGTAGACGATGGTCTGGACGTCCGAGAGGTCCGGGATCGCGTCGAGCGGCAGGGTCCTTAAGGCGTAGAGCCCCGCTCCGACCGCGAACACCGTCCCGATCAGGACCAGCACCAGATTCCGGGCCGACCAGGCGATCAGACGGGCAATCATGGCGCCTTCCCTTCGGCCGCAGCCTGCGGGCCCGGGTCGGGTTTGGGCTCCGAAAGCCCCTGCAGCGCCGCCTTCAGGTTGCTCTCGGCGTCGATCAGGAAGTTGGCCGAGGTCACCACGCGGTCGCCGGCGACGATGCCGTCGCGGATCTCGACGTAGCCGTCGCCACGGGTGCCGAGCCTGACCGGTCTCGGCTCGAAGCGGCCCTCGCCCCTGTCGAGCAGGACGACTTGTTTCGTGCCGGTGTCGATTACGGCGTCGTCGGGCACCGCCACCACCGGCCTGTCGCTGCCGGTGGCGATCGTCACGTCGGCGAACATCCCCGGGCGCAGGTCGCCGTTCGGGTTCGGCAACTCGATGCGCAGGCGGGCGGTCCGGGTCCCCATGGCGAGGTGCGGGTAGATCCGGGTCACCGCGCCGGTGAAGACGCGGTCCGGGAACGTCCTGGCGCGCACGGTCGCCGTCTGGCCCTCCGCCACGGCCGCCAGGTCGCGTTCGGTCACGTCGGCCAGGACCCAGACCCGCGAGTGGTCGACGAGCTTGAACAGGGTGTCGCCGGACTTGGCGCGCATGCCGTCCGAGACGTTGCGCTCGACCACGACGCCGTCGCGGGGCGCCGACCACGTGATGGTCGAGGGCACTTTTCGGGTACGCTCGATCTCGTCGATGACCTCGGACGGGATGCCGAGGTTCTCCAGGCGCCGGCGGGCGCCCTCGTAGCCGATGCCGGTGAGGTACTGCGCCGCGGCCGCGTTCATCTCCGGCGAGAACAGGCGCAGGAGCGGCTGGCCCTTGTGGACGTGGTCGCCGGTGGTGACGGCCTCGACCTTCTCGATGAAGGCGTCCGTGCGCATCGCGATGACCGAGATCCGGCGCTCGTCCTCCTCGATGGCGCCCGGCGCGCGCACCGGCATCGACAGGACCCGTCGCTCGGCGACCGCCGTCCGTACCCCGGTGCGCTGGAGCTTGCCCGGCGAGATCCTCACGGTGCCGTCGTCGGTGTCCTCGCCCTCGTAGACGGGGAGGTAGTCCATCCCCATCGAATCCTTTTTCGGAATCGGCGAGGTGTCCGGAAGGCCCATCGGGTTGCGGTAGAAGCGTACCTTGCGGGTCCCCGCGGGCGTGATGGCCTGACCCATGGCCATGTCGCCGTGCCCGGGGTCCGGCATCGCCTCCGCCTCGTCGGGTTCGTCGAAGCGCACGTCCTCGCTGGCGCGGACGGCGCGGTAGTCTCGACCGTCCGCGGTGCGTGTCGGCTCCGCGGCGTAGTCCGGCTTCCCGTCCGGGTCCCGGTAGTAGACCACCGGACCCGTCGCCTTGGCCGGGACCCGAACGGGTACCGAAGGCGGCTGCCGAGTTCCCGGCAGCCAATGGGCGAACCCGGTCCGCGCCTGCCGGACGAGCCCCGGCACGGGGCTGCCCTCGTGCCCAGCGCCATACCCCAAAACCCCCGCCGCGAGCGCGGCGAGGGTCCCGGCTGCCCAAGCCGACCGGTTCACTTGGTGGCCTTGAACACCAGCCTGTTCTCGACGGTGCCGGTCTCGCCCTGCACCTTGGCCCCGAGCGAGAGGCGCCAGCCGCCGGCCATCGTCAGCTTCGCCTTGAACCGGTAGACGCCCGGCTCCGGTGACGGCAGCTGCTCGATCTTCGAGGTCATCTCCTCCATGCTGTCGGGCGCCATGTCGATGCGCTTGGCGAAGATGACGGCGTTCGGCACGGGCTTGGACGTGCGCTTGTCGACGAGGCGGACGTCGAGGATGGCCTCGCCCTGCCTGGCCTCGTCCTTCACCAGCTGGAACTCGTAGTCCTTGGTGTCGGCCCGGGCCGCGGCAGTGAGGGCGAGGCCGAGCAGCGCAGCCGTCAGGGCGCGCGAAAACGATGTGTTGGACACGGTCGATGATCTCCTGAAAACGATGGGACCCGGGCCTTCAGGCGCGCGGGATCGGCCGGCGCTCACGCCGGCGGCATCGAATTCAGGCTCGGGGAGGCTCGGTGGGCGGCCCTTGCGAGAGGCTGTCGAAGGAGGCGGTGACGCCCCAAATCGGCCCCTCGACGCCGGCAACGCGGCCCGGAAGTCCGACGGCGACCGGCAGGCCGGTGACGACCTTCGCCAGGCAGAGCGCCATCAACGGGCAGCCCTTCGAGCAGTCGGGCATGTCCGGCCGCTCCTTGGGACAGCACGGCATCTCGTCCATGGCCATCCCGGCCATGTCGTCCATGGCCTCGTCGGGCATCGCCATGGCGTGACCCTGAACGGCCGTCGGCGCGCGCATGCCCGAGGCGGCCGCGGAGGCGGTCACCGGCGCGAGGGCGAGGCCGAGCACCGCCAGGAGCGGGAGCAGCCGCCGAAGGGCGAGCCAGAAGGTCACGGACGGAGGATGCCACATCGCATGTCGGCGAGGAAGGGACAGGGACTACGCGACGCGCCGAAGCGATACGGCGAGCGCGACGTTCGCGAGGGCGAGCACGGTAAGAAGCGCGTCGGTTCGCCCGACGCAAGGGCGGACCCTGGCCGTGATGCAGGTCTCGGGCGGTTCGCAGTCGTTCAACGCGGTCAACGGCCTGCGTGTGCTCGGCAGGTGGATGCGGATGATCACCATCCCCAACCAGTCCTCGGTCCCGATGGCCTACAAGGAGTTCGACGAGGCCGGCCGGATGAAGCCGGGGCCGCTCTACGACCGGGTGGTCGACGTCTGCGAGGAGCTGTTCAAGTTTACCCTGCTGACGCGCGGCCGCTCCGACTACCTCGTCGACCGGTATTCGGAGCGCAGGGAGCGGGAGCCGGAACGGCTCAAGTCCGTCGCCGCCGACATCGGGTTCGTCGCCAGGCCCATCTGAGGCCGCCAGGCCGGTCGGTTCCTCGCAGGTCCGATGCAGGGATCTGCATGGCCCGCGGGCGGGCGGGCCTCAGGGTGCACTGGACCGACGCGTCTCTCGGGCGCGCTCAAGGTCTGAACTTCACGGCTTTGTGGATGCGCTGATCGCGCCGTTCCTCAAGCTGGGATGCGGTCGATGCCGGCGGTGTCCTCGGCCGCAACGCCGTTCTCGCGGTGACGGAAGTCGCTCAGTGCCCGATAGACCTGCAATCGCGCGCGCATCACCGAACCGAGCGGCATGTGCGCAGCGAGGCTGTGCGCGGGGCGGAAGGTCATCACCTCGTCGAAGTAGCGCACCCGCTCCAGCGAATAGGCGTCCTGGCGTGGCAGACGGAGCGTCGCCACCGTCCGGTAGGGGCTGACCGAGACCGGCCAGTCGACCGAGGCGACTTCGATGGGCTGCCGCTCGGCATCCGCCCAAAGCTGCGCCTTCAGCTCGAACACCACCTCGTTCTTTCGGAAGAAGGCGACCGTTGCGTGCCGGAAGCCGTCCTCGTCCTGGTGCGGATCGAGCCTCCAATCGGACAGCGCGCGCTGGGCCTCGGCCGTGGGAACGGCCGCGAGCTTAGCCACGTAATCGCCGTACCGCACCGGCGCCTGGCTGAAGTAGCTGTCCGCCAGAGGGTGACTGTAGGGGTGTCCGAAGAAGTCGGCGAGCGCGATCGGTGCCGAAGGCATGGAGCGCCTTGTTGAGGTTGCGCATGGTGGAGGATACCGCGCTCTTCACGCCCTCAGGCAGGCCGGTCGACTTGCCGATGACCGTGCCGTCGCGCAGGAAGCCGGCCGCGGTGCCGGACGGGAAGGTCGTGCCGGTTGCGAGCACGAAGTCCTGGGTGTCGACGGAATGGCCTGGGAGCTTCTCTCCAGGAACGTCGAAGACCTTGATGGACATGCCGCGATGGGTCGACACGCGGTCACCCAGGGTCTCGCCGGGGCCCTGCGCGAAGCGTACCGCGACGGGATGGCTACCAGGCGTGGCGAAAAGCCCTTGCGCCAGCTCCGGCTGCAGGCCGGCAGCGACCGTCAGCTTGCCCGTGACGCAGGCCGAGCTCTTCGCGTGGCTAGCGCGGACCGCGTGGTGCTCGCGCTTTTCGACCGTCTCCGACTGCTGGGTCATGCCCTTTATGATGCCGTCGATGGTCTCCTGCTCGTCTAGCGCCGGCTGCTCGATGTCGGGGGCGTAGCGCAGGTAGGTCATGCTTATCCTTCGGTAATAGCTTCAACCGTGCTTGGTCAGGCACTAAAGCAGGCTGCCGCCCAGCCATCTTCCGATGCGGGTCTCGTCAAGAAGCAAGCGCTCCTCGGACGAGGGCTAGGTTCAAACGGTCGCGAATGCGACTCCGGCAGATTGATGCTCTTACAAACGCCAGACGGTTTGGTCGTTCCCGACGGACCGGCTACGGACGACCGAAGGGAACGCAATCCTAGACGCAGGATCGTCCCGTATGACCGTTGAGTAATGGGTCGATACGGCGATGATGTCCGTTTCGATATCCCTGCGTTCGATGCGCCCAAACCCAGCCTGATCGAGGCTCGGGCTAATCCGGTCCGGCCACCCGGCCATCCGCGGCATCAGATCCGCATGCGATCGATCAGGACCCTGAGACCTCCGGAGACATGCCTTCGGCTCGGGTAGTAGAGGAACAGGTCGCCCTTCACTGGGCACCAAGCCTCCAAGCAGAGGCCCAGGGTTCCGGTATCGAGATACGGCCTGGCGCGATCCTCCCAGACGTAGGCGAGACCGCCCCCCTTGGCGGCGACCTCGATCATCAGTTGCTGGTCGTCGAGGGTGATCGGTCCGTCGACCTCGACCTCAATGGCCTCGCCGTCCCGTTCGAACCGCCAGTTGAACATCTTGCCGCTGGGGAAGCGGTACCGGATGCCAATGTGGCGGGCGAGGTCGCGCGGGTGCTTCGGGCGAGGGTTCCTGCTCAGGTAATCCGGCGAGCCCACCACGACGAGACGCTGCACCGGCCCGATCCGGATGGCGACCATATCCCGGGACAGCACCTCGCCGAACCGGATGCCCGCATCGAACCCTTCCTCGACGATATCGACCAGACTGTCGGTGGCCACGAAGTCGAGGCGCAGACCCGGGTTCTCCTCGATCAGCGGGACCATGACGTCGCGCAGCAGGAAGGGGGCAATCGAGGTCGGCAGATTGATCCTGACGGTGCCGAACGGGGTCTCCCGGAAGGTGTTCAGGCTCTCCTGGGCCCTGGCGATCTGCTCGAAGGCAGGTGCGAGCTCGGCGAGAAAGCGTTCGCCCGCGTCGGTCAGGGCGACGGACCGTGTCGTGCGCTGGAGCAGCCGAACGCCGATGCGGTCCTCAAGGCTGCGGATGGCATGGCTGACAGCGGATGAGGCGACGCCACGCTCCGTTGCCGCCTTCCGGAAGCTGCGATGCCTGGCGACCGCCAGGAAGGTCGACATCTCGCCGAGTTCGCTCGCGCGCATTGTTCTGTCTCGTTCAGCACCGCGCGCAGAAACTAGCAGGTTATCGCAACAGTCGCCCACCCTTAGGTTCAGGTCAGCAGCCGATCCCCGATCCGTGGAAATGGCATCGGCGATGGCCGGCATCGGCGGGGAACGATCATGGACCTTGGATTGAACGGCAAGACGGCAGTGGTGACCGGCGCGAGCCAAGGGCTGGGAAGGGCCATCGCCAAGACCCTGGCGACCGAGGGTGTGAGGGTGTTTGCGACCGCCCGCGACGAGGACTTGCTGGCGAGCCTCGTCGCGGAGGTGGTGGACGCCGGCGGCATCGCCCCGGTCACCTTAGTGCAGGACTTCGTCGCCCCCGACGGGCCGGGGAGGATCGCGGAGGCGGCGCTTTCGTCGTTCGGCCAGGTCGACGTCCTCGTCAATAATGCCGGCGGGAGCCGTCCGATGGCCATCGACGCCCCCGAGGAGCAGTGGGTCGAGGGCATGACCTTGAACTTCAACCGTCACCGGCAACTGACCCAGGCCCTCCTGCCGAACTTCCTCAGCCTCAAGGCGGGGTCGATCATCAGTATCTCGGGCAACCTGGAGCCGGAGGTGGTCAACGCGGCGATGGTGGCGAAGGCAGGCTTGGTGGTCTGGTCCAAGGGGCTCTCGGAGCAGCTCGGCGCGCACGGCGTAACCGTGAACTGCGTCCAGCCCGGCCTCATCGATACGGCCCAGATCCGTAGGCTCTATCCCGGCGACGAGCGGCGCAAGTTCGCGGAACGGGAGATCGCCCTGCGGGACTTTGGGAAGCCGGAGGACGTCGCCAACGCGGTCACCTTCCTGGCCTCCCCGAAGGCCGGATACGTCACCGGCATCGTCCTCACGGTCGATGGCGGCATGCGCCGGTATTCCTTCTGACACCCGGCGTCACCCGGACCGCTCCGGCGGTCGTTCATCCCATCCCAGGACAAGGAACAGCCAATGTCGCGCATCGTACGATTCCATGAGATCGGTGGTCCCGAGGTCCTCAAGGTCGAGGATGTCGAGGTGCCCGCCCCCAAGGCCGGCGAGGTCCAGATCCGGGTGAAGGCTATGGGCCTGAACCGCGCCGAGGTCATGTTCCGCACCGGCCAGTACGTCACCCAGCCGACCTTTCCCGCGACCACCGGCTACGAGGCCGCGGGCCTGGTCGAGAGGATCGGCCCCGGCGTCGAAGGCTTCTCGGTCGGCGACAAGGTCAGCGTCGTGCCCTGCTTCGTGCTGGGCGAGTACGGCCTGCACGGCGAGCTCGTGAACGCCCCGGTCTTCGGCGTGGTGAGGCACCCGGAGAGCCTGTCCTGGGAGGACGCCGCCGCGACCTGGATGATGTTCGTCACGGCCTACGGCGCCCTGGTCGACATCGCCAGGATGCAAAAGGGCGACGTGGTGCTGATCCGGGCGGCCTCGTCCAGCGTAGGGCTCGCCGCCATCCAGATCGTCAACATGCTCGGTGGGGTCTCCGTCGCACTCACGCGGGGTAGCTCGAAGCGGGAGACGCTTCTCGCGGCAGGGGCGCAGCACGTCATCGCCACGTCCGAGCAGGACCTCGTCGCCGAGGTCAGGAGGATCACCGACGGCAAGGGCGCCCGTATCGCCTTCGATCCGGTCGGTGGGCCCGAGGTTCCGAAGATCCTCGATGCGCTCTCGCACCTGGGCATCTTCTTCCAGTACGGCGCGCTCGACGTTTCCGACGTGCCGGTGCCGGTCCTCTCCCTCCTTGGGAAGAACCTCACCATCCGGGGCTACCAACTTTTCGAGATCACCACGGACCCGGAACGGCTGGAGCGGGCCAAGGCCTTCATCGTCGAGGGGTTGGCCTCGGGGGCGCTGAAGCCCGTCATCGCGCGGACCTTCAAGCTCGATGAGATCGTGGAGGCGACCCGCTTCATGGAGAGCAACGAGCAGGTCGGGAAGATCGTGGTGACCGTCTGACCGACCGACGCTGAACCAAACACCGGATACGGCCTCCTTCCCGCGAGGCCGTATCGCTCGAAACCCGAACGCCCGGTAGGGGTGGTCGTGATCGACGCCACTCCGTTTCGTGCCAGTTCGCCCAGGCCCGGAAAGGTCCCGGCCCATCGACAAGCACATGGTTTACGAAACGTTGATTCCGACAGCGGGCACAGGGAAGCGCTTCCCGTTTCCCGCTGCCATCGGAGTCGCGAATTCCGACGCTCCGGGGCCGACCTGCGATGGCTCAAGGGCGCCCGCGAAGTCCGGTCAGCGACCGAGCCGCTGTTGCAGTTTGCAGGGTAGCGGTCGTCTTGCACCGTAGCTTTCACGAGCACATCCGCGATGCCGGACAACCCGCTCGCTTGACGTATCAGCGACGCGCTAACCCACGGGTCGAGAGGCCTGGCCTGAAGGCTTCCCATTGGAACGGATGGTCAGCCCGGCATGATGCAGGCGGAACCATCCGGTCTTCCAGGCGCCGGCGGCAACTCAGCTGCCGGATACCTCGCCGGGGAGAAACAGGTGCCGCACGTCCGCACCAACCTGGTTGACCGCGCCGATCCGCTCGATGAGTTGGGCCGGCCGGCTGCCGCGCAGGCCCGCCAGCGTCAGCTTTCCGTCGCGGACGTAGGTGTAGACACCGCTGACCGCGAACGCCGAGGCATGGGCGATATGCTCGCCCAATCCCACGGTCGCCGCCCCGAAGGCGTCGGACGCGTAGAAGGTCCGCCGATCCAACGGTGAGCCGAACGCCAGTTCCAGGACCGCGATCAGCCGACGTTCGCTCGGCACCGCGTGATCCACGTTCGGCGCCGGCGGAGCGGGCTTCGCGTTGTCGTAGGGCTCAGGCAGGTGAAGCCGCACCTTCAGGACCGCCGCCTCTGCCGCGAGGAAGCGGGCCAACGCGGTTATGCGCCTGCCGAACGCCGCCGCATCATCGTTTAAGGCGCCGAGATGGATCTCGATCCGGTCGAGACCGTCGTCCCCGTTCGGGGACGGCTCGGCCACACGGTCCACCAAGGTCGTCGAGCCGTGCGGGAGCGCGTACGCGAGCGTGGCGGCGAACATGTTCTGCTCGTCCGCGAACAGGATCGGGCACGCCTCGTCGAAGGCTACCTGGTCCGAGGCGGAGCGGAAGCCGATCTCGACGCCCCCGTCCAACTCGTAGTCCTCGAACGGTCCGATGCCCTCGACCACGGGCCATAGGTGGGCGTCCTGCTCACGGTCGAGATGCCGCTGCACGTACCACCCGAGCCCGGGAATGCGCGCGCAGAGGGGGCCGTGCACGTCCCGCCAGTAGGTTGCGAAAAGCTCGTGCGGCACACGGGGGCGTCGCAGCACCGTGGTGTAGGTGTTGATCGTGATGGTGGCGTCGCGTTCGGCGTAGTCGACGGTCGTGGTGAGCCTGGGCATGTTCGCTCCTATCGTCCGGGTCGGGGAGATCCTCAGGTCGCCGGGGCATCCTCGACCTGGTAGCGCAGCCACACCAATCCGCCTTCGAGCGTTTCGGTGGAGACGTGGCGAAGCGACTGGCCGGCGCCCGGCCGTTCGCCGGGCTCCCCCTGGTACCCGAAGATGCTCTCGACGCCGGCCAGGCCGTCGACGGCCGGCTGGATGAGCACGCTGATCTCGTCGATGAGGCCGGCCTTCAGGAAGGCGCCGTTGATGCCCGCGCCGCCCTCCAGCAGGATCGTCTCGATGCCGAATGTCTCGCCGAGAGCTTCCATCGCCCGCCCTAGGTCCCGTCCGTCCGGGCCGGCGAATAGGTAGGAGACGCCATCCTCGCGCAGCTCGGCCAGGTAAGCATCGGGGACACCCTCCGACAGCACGGCGACGACATGGTCGCCGAGGACATTGTCCTGGCCGTAGTGGACCTTCCCGTGCGGGTCGATGGCGACCGCGAGGTCACGGTCCTTCCGGTCTCCGACGAAGGGCTCGCGCGAGGCGACACCGGCGCTTCCGACGTCGCGTGCCGATCCCTTGGCCATCTCCTGCATCGTCACGCGGCCGATCATCCAGCCCTGCGCCTCGAACCGGGCCGAGACCTCGTCGTAGTGCCGGCGAAGGCGGGCACCGTCCACGCCAGCCGCCGGGACCGTGTACCGGCTCGGATGGAGCCGTCCGTCGACGGAGCTCACCATGTGGCAGATAATCCTGGGTCGCATGGGTCATGTCCCTTGTCCGATATCCCCTTCCACAACGCCGGATCCCCGCCGGCCGCCTCACCGAGGCAGCGCGTAGGCCACGAGCTTGGTGCCCGGCGTGGTCTTAATCGAGGGCTTGCCGCCCGCCGCGACTACGACGAACTGCCTTCCGCTTGGGGACCGATACGTCATCGGCGTCGCCTGGCCTCCGGCAGGCAGGCGCGCCTTCCACACCTCCTCACCGGTGGAGACGTCGTAGGCGCGGATGGCCTGCTCGACCGAGGCCGCGATGAAGACCAGGCCGCCGCGGGTCGTGATCGACCCACCCAAGAAGGGTACGCCCATCGGCAACGGCAGCATCTTAGGGATGCCGAGCGGGCCGGTGTCGCGGGCGGTGCCGAACGGCCGGCTCCAGATCACCCGCCCGCTGGACAGGTCGACCGCGGACATCAGCCCCCACGGCGGCGGGCTGCACGGCGACCGACATCGTCGCCGAGCGGTTCGACGCCGGCGTTCGTCTCGGAGGCATCGTCGCCAAGGACATGGTCGCCGTCCCCATCGGACCGACGATGCGAATGGCGGTGGTGGGCTCACCCTCGTATTTCGAGGCCCGGACGAAGCCTCGCACGCCGCAGGACCTCGTGTCCCACATCTGCATCAACCACCGCCTGCCGACGCTGGGCGGTCTCTACGTGTGGGAGTTCGACGAGGGCGGTCGCGAAACGCGGGTTCGGGTGGAGGGACAACTGACCTTCAATGACGCCGCCATGCTCCTGCGCGCGGCCCTGGACGGCTTCGGTCTCGCCTACCTTCCCGAAGACATGGTGAGGGCGCACATCGACGAGGGCAGGCTCATCAGGGTTCTGGAGCGGTGGTGCGATCGGTTTCCGGGCTACCACCTCTACTATCCGAGCCGACGTCAGCATTCGCCGGCCTTCGCGCTGCTGGTCGAGGCCCTGCCTTACCGGCCTTCAGTTGGTGAACGACCGCGGGCCGTTTCCGATTGACCGCCGGACTGCTAGCGGTCGCCGCGCGCGGCCGCGGCGGCGAAGGGGCCTGGCCGTCCGAGTCGGTGCCTGTCCCGAAGCGCCGCCATGGCCTCGTCGGCAGCCCTTTGCCCGCTGTCGTGGGCTCCGTGGGCGGTCGTGAAGTCGAAGGGGTGCGTCGCCTCGCCGGCGAAGAAAAGCCGGTCCTCGAAAGGCCGGGCCAGCTGGGCCCGTGCACCGGATCGCCCCGGCAGGGCGCAGCTATACGCGCCGCCGATGGAAGCCATCCGGCTCCAGCACGTCGCCGCGAGCGGTCGGATCGCCGACGCCACGTCGGTGCCAAACAGGCTGGCCAACTCGGCCGACACGTAGGCGAAACCTGCGGCCGGGCCTTCCTCCGCCACGACGCGGGCGCCCTCGCCCCCGAGGAACGCCTCGATCACCGGCCAGCCGTTGGGCCGGATGGAGTAGGCGGCGGACCTTGGATCGTAGAGGTTGCCGTAGGCGTGCGTATCCGGCTCAAACCCGACCTCGGGTCCGATCTCCAAAAAGACCTTCTCGTTGCGGCCCAAAGGCAGTGCGGCGGCCGCCTCGCGCCAGGGATCGGTTCTGGAGGGAAGGCGGATCGCGTCGCCGGCCAGGACCGCGGTCGAGACCGTGAGAATGGCGGCCCCGGCGTGGACGGTGCCGGCGCGGGTGGTGACGGCGACGCCGTCCGCCGTCAGGTCGATCCGCTCGGCGGGGGTGGCGAGCCGCAGCGTCGTCGCGGACGGCAGGCTGGAGGCAACCAAGGTGCCGTAGCCAAGCGGCAAGTTCCAGTTCCGGCCCGTGGAGGCATCGTCGTAAGCCAGGTAGTCGGTAGCCGAGATCGCCTCAGGCGCGACGCCGCTCATGAAGCCGGCGATGGCCCGGACGTAGGCGTTCCAGGCACCGCCGGGCTCAAGGGCGTCGCTGGCCCGGTCGCTGGCCCTCGCGACCGTGCGGAGCCGCTCATCCCAGTCGCCGTACGCCCGTTGCGCCGCCTCTTGCCCGTCTTGGTCCTCGGTGAGGGAAGGATGCGCCTTAGCCCATGGTGGCTCGCCTCGGTCGACCGGGAAGCCCGATGTCTCGGCGATGCCAACCCAGGCGTTGCGGTCGCCCGAGTGAAGCCACTCGCAGCCGAGGTCGAGCGGATGGCCGCCGAGATCCTGCGTGCATGCACGGCCACCGAGACGCGATGACGCCTCAAGCAACAGAGCCGATTTGCCATGGGCCGCGAGCCGCCGAGCGGCGCCGATGCCGGCGGCGCCTCCCCCTACGATGATGACATCGAACTCGCTGCCCATGAGGCCAAGGTGAGGTCGGCCGATACGGCTTCCAAGGTCCGTGCGGCGGTCACGACGCAGGTCTGTCGAATTCGATGCCCTTTATGCAGGCTCCCGTCCGCCGGCTGCGTCCGTGCTTGTGGCGTTCTGGCCGGCGGGTGCCTGCCGTGATCCTGGATCAGGGTTTCGAGGGCTCGCCTAGGCCAGCCCAGGCAGGCTCCTCCTCCCTGTCCGTCCCTGGCGGAGGGTGCGGTGGGGGAGCCGTCCTGGGCTCGGCGGCGTTGGCAAGCCGATGTCCTGGGTGGCCGGAGGAATGCCCTCAGGTAAATCGCTTCGTCCGACATGGCATCCTCCGTGTCCGCATGAAGCCCAGGGATAACCCGACGGTCGAGCTTGCGGCTGGTCGTCGTCCAGGCGATCGATGCGCCCCGATCAGGAGTACGACACCATGAAAGCAGCCGCGCGCCATCCGTCCGATTGACCCCGGAGAGCCGCGCCGCGTGCCGAGCCTCCGATTTCCTGGAGGCCATCATGGCTACCTACGTCACAGCCGACAGCCACTTCGGGCACCCATTGGTGATCTCGGATAAAATCCAGGCGCGAAGGCCGTTCGCCTCGATCCAGGAGCACGACGAGACCCTGATCGCGCTCTGGAACGCGGTCGTGCGCCCGACGGACACCGTCTGGCACCTGGGCGACTTCGCTCACAAGTGCACCGAGGAGCATGCCCTACGGGTCTTCAGGCGCCTGAACGGGCGGAAGCTCCTGATCCGCGGCAACCACGACAAGCTCGGCGAGCGCCTGCCCTGTGCCGAGCCGGTCCGCGACCTGGCTCGGATCCATCTGCCGGATCCGGCCGGTGGGTCCCAGGAAATCTGGCTGAGCCACTATGCCCATCGTACGTGGCCAGCCGCGCACCGAGGAGCCATCCACCTCTACGGGCAGTCCCACGGTAGCCTTCCCGGGACCGCGGCGAGCACCGACGTGGGCGTCGATTGCTGGGACTACGCCCCGACGACCCTGGAACGGATCCGCGAGCGGCTCGCCGAGAACGCGGCCGCCGAGGTCGAACGGTCGGGAGGGTAGCACCGGGGATGCCGCCCCGCCGTCGGAGACCTCGAACGCGACGGGGCGGGCAGGGAAACGCCTCGGCTTCCCTGCCCGCCCCGCATGTCTCAGTGGGCGACCCCGCCCGAGGCGGTGCCTGCCAGGAAGGCCTCCTCCGCCCTGCGATGCCGCCACTTCCGGAACATGGACAGGATCGCCTTGTCCGAGATGCCGTACCTCTCGGGCTTGTTCTCGTCCAGGATCCTGCGGAGGCGCTCCGGCACGCTCAGGTGCCAGAACTTCGTCGCGCCGGGACCGACCTTGCGTCCCGTCTCCTGGTAATCGCCGTCGCCGGCCCAACCCAGCCCGCGGGCGCCCAGCAACGTGCCGATCTCGGAGGCGCGGAAACCGAGCTCCATCCCTATCGAACCCGCGGTGTGGATGTAATGCACCGCGGAATCCGACGAGACCGTCGGAAGGTCCGGCGAGGCGTCCATGCCGCCGATCCTGGCGAAGGCCTCCTCCTTCCTGCCCGTGCGGACGCCGTGCATCTCCTCGACGAGGCGCTCGACGCCCCGCGTCAGACGCTCCACCATCTCGCCGTGCTGCCTGAGGCTCTCCCCCTGCTCCCGGATGCGCTCGCGTTGCTCCTCGCGATGGGCCAGGAGCATCTCGTTCTGCTCGCGGAAGTGCGAGACGATGTCCCGCTCGACCTCGCGCAGGTCCCGCCGCCGCTCCCCCGGAGGATGCGGATCCTTCGGAAGATGGATGACCCGGCCGGTGGCCTCGTCCCTGGGTGGTTTCCCGCTCATGCCGCCATCTCCCCCTTGCGTGTGCGAACCCGGACCTCGTGAAGCGCCTCGAAGGCACCCTCGGTGGCGATCTCGACCAGGCTATCGACGTCGGCGCCGGAACCGAGCCTGGCCCGGAACCGCGCCTCCACGATCATCCTGTGATCCCTCTCGATCTGCGCGAAGACGGCCTCGGCCTCCGGGTTCACGACCCCGGCCTGGAGCATCATGTCCCGCGCGAGATAGGGATCCTCGGAGATCGCGCGGATCAACTTGTCCGTCGACTTGCTCTGCACGACCTTCCCGCGCTCCCAACGGGTCCACGTCTTCGGACCCGTCGACAGGATCTGCTCCATGTCCGTCTGACGCAGGCCGTACTTCGAACGGACCAGGCTCAGCTCCGCCGCCGTCAGGAGGCCGTCCTCGTCACGGATCGCGTTCGCGACGGCAAGCTCGTGCGCGGTGATCTGGTCGCCGCGGTAGCTCACGTTGCCGCACGCCGTGCAGCACATGTGACGATCCGTGATCGTCACCTTGCGATTGAGGCGCTCGACGGTCACGGAAGCCACGCGCTCCTCCACGGCGGTCTCCCCACACGCCAAGCACACGTCAAACGTCATAGGAATCGTCTCTCTTGAACGAGGTGATCACCAGGCGGCTTCCGCCCGGGCCTTCGTGGATCAGGAACTTCAGGAACATGTGGCACCCACAGTCCTCGACCCATACGGAATAGTAATCCGACGTCGTACCCTCATAGTGCCTCAACGTCGGCCGGCACTTCCTGAAGTGTGCGTCGTCGAGCTCTTCGCGAATGAGGTCCAACAGGTCCTCGGCATCGAGGCCGCGCTCTCCCAATTCCCTCAGTACGGGCCGAAAGAACTCGCAGTCCGCTATGTCGCCCGCCAGCTTCCGAACCAGAATCAGATCGTGGGTGGCCGGCATTTCGCCTCCAGGTAGGTAGCACTGTGCTACCTCGATATCAAGGGGATGACCGTGGGTGCGGCATTCCTGGCCGGAGCCGGCGTCAAGCACGGACCTCCGGTTAACCAAGCCAAGCAATACGGTCGGCGTCGCCCAAGGTTCCGCCGGAGCGCGTGCCCCAATCAAATCAAATGACGTCAGTCACGTCCGGCGCGAAGATGGTTTTGCCTGTCCCGGACACCTGGGGGCGCCGGCCGAATGGCGGTCACTTCCGGGGGGCGCGCCCCCCTTGACCGGTCCGGCATCGCGGCCTCCGGCGTGCGGATGGGGCTCCATGCCCTCACACCTCCCCCTCCGACGGGCGCCGATGCGATCAGGTCGCCAGCCGACGGTACAGCTTGGTCTTCGGGTCCTCCTCGAAATAGCGCCTGTGCTCGATCCGGATCGCCATCTTCCTGTTGAGGCGCCCCGGCGTCAGCGGCTTGTCGATGGCGATGGCTTCCTGCGCCAGCGTCGGCGGTAACCGCCTCACGATCTCCTGGGCCGTCAGGGCTTCCGCTGGCGCGAGGATCTCCGCCACCTCCCGCATCACGCGATCCCAGAACTCGGCCGCGCGCATCCTTCGCATCTCCTTGCGAAGTTGGGCCACCTCATCCTCCATCTCGGCCTTGCGCGCCCGCAACGCCGCGTTCTCGGCCTCGAAGGTCCTGGCCTCCAGCCAGGCCTCGTCCCGTAGCGCGTGGTTCGCTTCCCTCTCCGCGCGGACCAGGGCAGTCTCGTCGGCGAGACGGGCCGCCGCCTCGATCATCGCCTCGTCCCAGACGGCCTTCACGACCCGGACCAGCTCGCCCTGCAGCCTCTCCGGAAGCTCTGCCACCTCCAGACGCGGCTTGTAGTTCCGCGCCGTTATCCAGGCGAAAAGGTGCGGGCCGACCTCGCGCGTGGAGCCGCCGCGTTCCCACTGGCGAAGGCTCGCGATCACGCTCCGCTGCGAAACACGCTCGCCCGTCGCAAGCACGCGGTCCGCCGCGCCCCAGACCTGATCCTTCGTCGGCATCCCGATCCCCCGATCCCAGGACCGAAAACTGCCCTCGGCATCGTTAAGCCACCAGGAAAAAAAGGATGCGGGGGGCGGGGAGCGCTTCCCGCTTCCCGCCCCCCTACGAGTCGCACCGCGGCGCCGTTTCGAGGCCCTCCCGGAGCCAGGATCACCGCCCCCCGGAACCCAGTTGACCCCGCCACGCTTACCATGTGTTCATGTTTCGTTCCAAAGCGAGGGTTCGATGGGCACGACGCAGGAAGACATCCCCGACGAGGACGGCGACGCCTCCGAGGTCGAGCGCGCCTACCTTCGCGACGCCGAGGGCGACCCGTCACTGGCCCTGCGCGAGGCCATTCGCGACGGGCTCGCGGAACGACGCCGCGCCCGCCTCCGCGAGGCGCTCCAGGCCCGCGCGATCTCGCACGGATACGTCAGGGGAAAGAGGTTCGATCCGACCCTTTAAGCCTGTTCAAGCCGCCGGAACGCCCGTCGCAGCCCATTCCAGGGCACTTGTGATCCGTGCGAAGACCCATTCGCCGCTGTAGATTTCGTCGGGAACGGCTACGCTTCCTTCCTGCGCATCGAATCCAATCGCATCCAACCAGCGACCGTTGGCCATCATGCCCATCCCTCCCGAACGCCAGGACGACTGGTACGATTGGCTCGAACTGAAGCTCTATCGGACGCATGGGGAAGCCTTCGAGGACTTCTTCGCGACCATGATGGAGACCCGTCACGGCGAAAATTTCGAGCGGGTCGCGGCTTCGGGTCGCGCCGGGGACCGAAAGTGCGATGGTTTCCTCCATGAGACCGCCGAGATTTTCCAGTGCTACGGCGCCGCGAGGGGTGGCGAGGCCAAGAAATCGGCCAACAAGACGCTCACCAAGAAAATGGAGGCCGATTACCTGGGGGCCTCGAAGAACTGGAAGAGAATGACGCGTTGGCACATGGTGCACAACTTCATCGACGGCGTCGGCGCGGACCCCTTGCACAAGATCGAGGACCTGAAGTCGAGATTTCCTCACCATGGGATCCACCTCTTCGGCAAGATGTCCTTCAAGAAGGTTCTCTTTCAGATGGAGGAGCCGGACGTCCTGAAGCTGATCGGACGGCCTGCCACGCAAAAGGATTTCGAGAACCTTCAGCCGCCGGAGATCGCCGCCGTCATCCAGGCCGTCGTGAACGCGAACTCCGACTATCTTCCCGAAGGCATTGCAGCGGCGACCGTGCCCCTCGACAAGCTCAGGTTCAACGAGATCACCGGTTCGGTTGCCCGGAAGATCCACATGGGACAGCCCAACACCCCGATCGTCGAGGAATACGTCGAGAAGGGCCCGATCGAACTTTGCGGGATCACGCTCGCCAACGAATTTCGTCGCCGCTACCTCGATCTCGCACACCAGGACCTCTCGCCCACCGAGGTGATGATCGGCCTGTACGACGGCATCGTCGGCCCCGGCACCCCGACCCATGACCGGGACGTGGCCGCCTGGAGCCTGTTGGCCTATCTGTTCGAGGCGTGCACCATCTTCAGGGACAGACCCGCCGCCGAGCTCGTCGGCATCCCCATCGGAGCGTCCTCGTGATCCTCCCAGCCAAGCACCTGAGGCAAGATCGGGCCTTGATCGGCGTCGGAGCCGACATCCTCGCCACGCTCGACGGACCGTGAACGGTGTCCGCCGTCTGGGATCGGGTCCGCGCGAACCGAGCCGCCCGAGGTAACGCGGCTTCCCTCTCGTTCGACTGGTTCATCCTCGCACTCTGTTTCCTGAACGCGATATCCGCCGTCGAACTCGTCGAGGGCGACCTGATCGCGCCGGCAAGGGTGGCCGCATGATCCTCGGCATCCACAGCGACCTCGACACATTCAAGCCGCTCACCTTCCACGGAGGGCTGAACATCCTCGTCGCCGACCGGACGGAGGCGTCGACCGAGGGGCAGACCCGCAACAGCGCCGGCAAGACCAGCGCCATCGAGGCGATCCACTTCCTGACCGGCGCCGACGCGGGCAAGGGCTCGCTCTTCCAGTCGCCGGCGCTCTCGAACTATGCCTTCTATGGTCGCTTCCTCCTCGGCGACCACGAGGTGACCGTCTCGCGCAAGGGGAACACCGCCAATCAGATCCAGATCGGCGACGAGAGCGCCCGGGCCATCGGGGCCGAGCTCACGAGGGATCGGAAGACGAACCTCTGCCACCTACCCGTGAAGCGATGGCGCGAGTTGCTCGGGCACTTCTGGTTCGGCCTCCCGCATGATCCCAAGGGCACCGAGTTCGACGAGCCCTTCTCGCCGAGCTTCCGATCCATGGTGAGCTACTTCGCCCGTCGGATCCGTGGTGGAGGCTTTGCCACGCCGGAACGACAGAGCGAGAAGCAGCAGCCGAGCGATTGGCAGATCAACCTGTCCTACCTGATCGGCCTCGATTGGCGCATCCCCAGGGAGATCGAGACCCTGCGCGTCAACGAGGCCAGCCTCCGCGACCTGAAGAAGGCGATCAAGGACGGTGCCTTCGGAAAGATGTTCGGGAGCGTGGCGGAGATCAGGCCGGAACTCGAACGGGTCAAGGTGCGGGCGGAACGCGTCAGGCGGCAGGTCGGCGCATTCGAGGTCGTCGAGGAGTTCCGCGAGCGCGCCCAGGAAGCGGCGGATGCCAGGACCCGGATGAAGGCCATCGGGCACGAGATCGTCCAGGCCCGCATGACGGTTGAGCACCTGAGCCGCGTATCCGAGGACGAGCGACCGCCCGAGTACGCCGCGCTCGACCGGATCTACAAGGCGGCCGGGGTCGAGCTGCCGGGTGTCGTCCTGAAACGCTTCGACGCCGTCAAGGCGTTCCAACTCTCGGTGGTCTCGAACCGCCGTGCCCACCTCGCCGAGCAGGTCGCGGAGGCCGAGGCTAGGATCGCCGACCTCGATGCGGAGATGAAGGTGCTGGACGCCTCGCAGGCCCGGATCATGTCGTCCCTTAAGGACAAGGGTGCCCTGGAGGACTTCACCAGGATGAGTGACGAGCTCGCCGTCCTGGAAATGCAGGCGGAGATGTACGGGGAGAAGCTGGGGAACGCCTCCGAACTCGAAGGCAAGAAGAACGAGTTCCAGATCAGGCGTCTCCGGATCCACGAAAGGCTGCAGGCCGATCATCGCGAGCGCGTCGACGTCCTGACCACGGCCATGCGCAGGATCGACGCCACCATCTCCGACCTCTACGACGACCGCCGCGGCAACCTCATCGTCGAGGCGACGCCGAAAGGTCCGGACTTCCGGATCAACATTCAAGGTGACGGAAACCGTGGCGGCATCGACCACATGGAGATCTTCTGTTTCGACCTGATGCTCTATCAGGCCGCGCAGGAGCGCTTCGGCGGGCCGGGCTTCCTCGTTCACGACAGCCACCTCTACGACGGCGTCGACCCCCGGCAGGTCCGTTCGGCGCTCATGCTGGCGAAGCGCGTCGTCGGCGACCTCGGCGGCCAGTACATCGTTACGATGAACTCCGAGACCCTGCCCCTCGTTGGCATCAACGAGCAGGACAACGACGACATCCTGTTGCCGCGACTGTCCGATGGCGAGGACGGCGGCCTGTTCGGGATCCGGTTCGACCAGGGCTAGCGCAGCGGGGGTTATCGAGGTGCCAGCGACGGCTCTTGTCCCGGCATGATCAGGAACCAGCGTGACCTTGGCCTTTGCGCTGTCCGCGCACGGCCCGTGCGATCCTGTCGACGATGTCCGGCCCCGTTGCTCGCTCCGGAGGTTCCGACACGAAATCCGTACCGGCATCGACCGGGAAGACGGTCACCTCACCGAACCCGGCATCGATCACGGCACCGAGGAACTCCCGGAACTCGGGGGGCTGCTCCGGTGCGGAGGCGCGGCTCGCCAATCCCGCGACCAGGTCGCAAAGTTGGAGGGACGCGCTTTCATGACTGCGTGCGCCGACCGTGGACACCACTGGGATCGGCAAGCTTAAGGTCTTGTTTCCAGTGGTGATGATCGGCCCCCAGGCGGTGGTCCAAGGGTAGAGTTAGTGCGCGGTAGGCCGTTCTGCCACGGGTAGCTTGGCCGGCGGAGCTGGTCGGGCGAGCGCAGCCGGCCAAGCGGAGAACGCTGGCACGAACACCTCCGGTGCCGGGGGCCGGCATCCCAGCGAGGCATGTGGGCGCACAGTGTTGTAGTGACGCCTCCAGCTTTCGATCACGATCTGCGCCTCCTTGAGTGTGTAGAAGATCTCACCATTCAGGAGTTCGTTGCGCAGACGCGCGTTGAAGCTCTCGACGTACCCATTCTCCCAGGGTGAGCCTGGCGTGATGTAAGCGGTTTTGCTCCGACCTCTCGAAGGCGTCGTCGATCGCCTCCGTGACCTCGTGGCAGGCGCCCTTGGCCACCTAGGACATCGTCCACGCGCAGGCACGCCGGTAGCGGTCGAGGGTCGTCTCGGACAGGAAGGCCCGCTGCCAGGCGCCAAGCTGGTCGCAGATGTCGTTCACGACGTCGAGGGGAAGGCCGGCCACGTGCAGGACCGTATCGCGACCGGCGTCACGCCCCCCAGGTCACGCAGGCCCCGACATGACAACGCCCGCCCCGCGAACGGGACGGGCGTCACCGGATGTGCTGCATCCACCTGCTGATAGGCGTCCGGATCCTAGCGCAGGGCCTAGGCAGCCACAAGGGCGCGGCGATGACGAAGACCGCCGCCACCAGAGGCTTCACGGTACAGCTCGACCTCCCGCTGCAGGTCGAGAGGCGGGAGCGGAACGGCGCGGGCGATCGTCCTGCGGGCCACCGGAGCGGTCTCCGCGACGGGACGGCCAGGGCGACGGCGGGACCGCGTAAGGGCATCCGAACCGGTCCTGGTGAGATCCTGGCGGGCCGCCTCGACGAGTGCCCAGTCACCGTCCGATGGGGTTCCGGAGCGGAGGTCGCAAAGGTCCACGAACCCCCGGCCCCGACGCCCCTCGTCGACCCACGACCACCACCAGGTCGCCGTCGCGGTCTCGATCGTGGCGTGGAAGGGCGTCGCCGCCGTGACCCGGACCTGACCGGCAGGGACCGCGGGTGCCTCGGAGGCAGGCTGCGAGACGGCAGCGGGGGCCTCGATCGGGTCAAGGACCACTATAGGGCGTGACGGTTCGCGGACGGTCTGCTGAACCTCCGCCGCGGGTGCGGACGGGACCGAGGAAGCCTGGGAGAGATGGGCCTGAGCCTCGCGCATCGCCTCGATCACGGACGTGCGGCCCCGCCCGGTGACGTATGCGACCTGCGCGATCGTGTGGCCGTCCTCACGCATGGAGAGGCCGAGCAGGCCGACCGCGAGGCGCTCGTCGACTTGGGCCGGGCGGGAATCCTTGTAGACGCCCCGGGCGGCCCGGCTGAGGCGTTGGCGCTCCGCGTCGGACATGGGGGCGGCCCCACCGGGCACGAGCACGCGCAGATCGGCGTCGCCGGCCTCCTCGATGCCGATGTCGAGCCGGTCGACGATCGTCTCGTAGGCGTAGTCGTAGAACGCGCTCCGCTCGACGCCCTTCCAGGGTGATGTCTCGCCGGCCTCGTGGGCGCGCAGGCCCCGCTCGACGCCGCTGAGGGATGTGGCGACCTCGGCGACCGGCAGGCCGATCCGGGGAGCCAGGCGCTCCGCCCACTCCTCCGCGGTGCCGCCCTCCGTCATCGCGATCGCGATGGCGCGGAACAGCACCCACCAGTCTCTGCACTTGTTGACCGCGAACCACTCGGCGCCGCGATGCTCCAGAAGCCGGTCGAGGTCGGCTCCGATCATCACCCACTTGCCGCCGTAAAAGCGGCGGGGGCGCCGGACGGCCGGGACGTGGTCGGGGTTCTCGGTTTTCCAGGCAGCACGCTCGGCGCGCATCGTCTGCACCTGCGCGCGCGTGTACGGCATCAGGGCGTCGCACCACGCGTCGAAGGACACGCGCTCGATGTCCTGGATCGCCGACGGCCATGCCAGCCGGGACATGCGACCGCTCACCGGATGCACCGCGCCCATTACGCGCAGAACCCGCGCCGGATCGATGGCGCCCCGATCCACGCCAAGGGCCTTTTGCAGCCGCCAGACGGGCAGCATCCGGGTCTCGAACTCCTCGACCGCGGGCTCGACCTTGACCTCGATCAGGTTGCCCTTGCGGTCGCGCCGCGGGCGACGCCGAACGATGTTGCCGTCGTCGTCGAGCTTGGGGCCGCGCAGGCCCTTCATCGCCATCCGCCAGCGCGGCAGGGCATCGCCGGACATCTGGACGTCGAACAGCCAGGGGGCGTAGCAGCCCCGGCCGCTGTCCTGGACCAACGACTGGATGGGGATGCCCGCGGCCTCGTAGGCCTCAATGAGCATGCCCGCGACGTCCTCGGCCGAGGCGTCGCGGTGCGGCAACCCGGCCTTGTAGTAGTCGAAATCGAGGGCGGCCGCGCTGATGCCGACCACGTTCGCATTGGCGCGACGACCGGAGAACCGCAGCACCGACTGGTACTCGACCTCTGCGTTGGCGAGCTGGTGCGAGATCGCCTTCGAGGACGGGGCAACCAATCCTTCGTCCCAGCCGTGACCGTCCCTGGCGGCGCGAGCCGTGCAGAGCTTCCCGCGCGACCCACGCGGATGGAACAGCGCGAGCGACACGCGCTGAAGAGCCAGATTGGGGGAGGCGGAAGGGCGCAAGGGGGGGCAACAGTCAGCAGATGGATCGGACGTCGTAGGGGCAGCACTCCCGCCGACATGCATAGCCTACTCGCGTCGCTGGAAAGCGAAAAACCGATCGCCCTGCGGCAGAGTGCGCATGCCCTCCCGCCGAGGTGAGCCCGGCACCGGCCGCCCCGCCGCGACCCGGATCCACTCCGTACCGGGCGGGTTTCCGAGCGAATCGGCAAGGGTTCCCGACCGGCATGGGAACGACCTGGCGGCCGCCCCCTGCCCGAATCCTCCAGCCTGCCGGAGGCTCTCTCTGACCCCATCCGGAGAGCCCCCGTGCCCGTCGTCGCCCTCGTCACGCAAGCCGCCCCGAACCCGTCCGCGCCCCCGCCCGAGGTCGAACACGACCACTCCGCCGGGGTGCGGGCCCACGTCACCCAGCACGCGATCAGGCGCTACGGGGATCGCATCCTTGGGTTCGAGGAGGTCTTCCAGGGGCTGGAGGACCATGAGGCGGTCGACGCCATGGCCGCAGCGGGCGTGCCGATCGGGCAAGTTCGCGAGTGGCTCGCATTCTACGGCGGGGTGGCCAAGCGCCATGGCGCCGTCGGCATATGCCGGGACGGGGTCGGTCTCGTGCTCAAGGATGGCCGCGTCGTCACCGTGCTGTCCAAGCGCGGGGAGCGACGCCGGCAATCGGGTAGATAACGCGTTTCCGAAGCCGGTAACAGCACGCCTGGGATAGAGTAACGCGCTTCTTGCGGAGCGGCATTCTCGGACATTTCCGAAAAGCTAATACATGCATGTACTTGAGCTTGATTGGCGGGCCGCAGCACTAGGCCGACGAAAATAGGGCGGAGGGCGCACACAGGGCGCACACAGGGCGCACAGCGGGCGCACAAGGGTGCACGTGCGCCCGGGGATGACTGGGAAGGCCCGTGACCTGGAACGCGTGACGGGGCCGACCGCACCCTGAGGCGTTCCCGGCCGCATGTGGCGGCCCTGCCCGCAGGCCTCCCGTGTACCGCGCCTCCGCCGATTTCCGCAGGCTCCACGACGACGGCGTCATCGCCGCCGTGGCGCTCGACCCGCCCGCCGAGCCGACGCTGTCGGTCGTCCTGTCCGACGGATCCGTCCGGCAGTGCCCGGCCACGGACCGGGGCTTCGCCTCGCTGCTCGCCGATCTGAAGGCCGAGCTCGACGCGGAGGACCTGGCATGACCCGCCTCGGATTTCCCTTCCAGGGCCAGCACCAGCGCCGCGAGGCCGAGTGGGTCGGCGCGCTGGTCCTGTTCGGCGTCGCCGCCGCCCTGCTGGCCCCCGGCTCCACGTTCTCGCGTCCGACCTTCGGCCCCTTCGCCGCGATCGCCCCCGAGGGCACCTGGGGCGCCGCGCTGCTCGGCGTCTCCATCGTCCGCATGGTCGGGCTTTGGGTGAACGGCTCGAAGCGTCACTCCCCGCTGCTTAGGTTCGCAACCGCCGCCGCCGGCGCCCTGCTCTGGGGCTGGATCACGACGCTGCTCTGGCACGACGGCTACCCCGGCGTGAACACGGGCTGCGGCGCCTACGGAGTGTTGGCGGCCGTCGACGCCTACTGCGCCTTCCGGGCGATCTGGGACCAGGGCCGCAACGACCAGCGCGCCCGCATCAACGCGAGGGCTTCGGCGTGACCGACTGGCTCTCCTCGTTCGTCAACCTGCCCGCCGAGTACCTGAAGACGATCGGCACCCTCATGGGCGGGGCCTTCCTCGCTGTGGGCACCTACGTCGTCGCCCGGATCCGGGAAGCCCGCCGCCCGGCCGAGGCCATTCCGGGCCTGCCCCGGCTCGCCCTCGATCCCGCCGACCGCGACCTCGGATTCACGCTCGTCCGGACCGCCACGGACCTGACGCGGGCGCTCAACGACCATGCCGACGCGCTCGCCAACCTGCCCGTGTGCGGCGGCGGGCCCGCTCCCTCTCATCACCGCAACCGGAGGAA
The DNA here is from genome assembly GCF_008039945.1 of Methylobacterium sp. WL64. Classification (NCBI taxonomy): domain Bacteria; kingdom Pseudomonadati; phylum Pseudomonadota; class Alphaproteobacteria; order Hyphomicrobiales; family Methylobacteriaceae; genus Methylobacterium; species Methylobacterium sp. WL64. The sequence continues at coordinate 53,476 of NZ_VRVA01000007.1, read as the reverse complement.
CCGGCCGTGAAGCTGCGCAAGCCTCGCCTCGTCGAGAATCCGAAGCGCGTCGCGAAGCACAGCCGGGTCGTCTGGCTGTCCGGCGCGGGCTTCGTCTTCTCCGCGCTGCAGACCGGGATGGCCTGCCTTGCGAGCGATCCTCCCTTCGCCCCGATCCCCTTCGCGGTGGCCACGACCGTCGTCTCGCTGGCCGCGCTCGTCCTGCCCTTCCTCGCCAACACCGCCCTCACCGAAGACCAGTCCTGATGCCGTGGTTCTCGATCAAGAGGTCGGCGTCCCCGGCCATCGCCCCCAAGCCTGCTGGCAGGGCCCGCAACCGGATCATCGCGGCGGTCACCGCGGCCGGCACGGTCACCGGCGTCGCCGCCATGGCGGTGAACACCACGGGCCCGAACGAGGGCCTGCGCCTCGCCGCCTACCCCGACAAGCTCGCCCGGAACCTGCCGACGGCCTGCTACGGCGAGACCCGCGGGATCAAGCTCGGCATGCGGTTCACGAAGGCCGAATGCGACGCCATGCTCGTGAAGGCCTTGGGCGAGTTTGCCGACAAGTCCATCGAGCGCTGCATCACCGCGCCGATCGGTGACGAGCCCTACGTCGCCTTCCTCGACCTCGTCTACAACATCGGCGAAGGGGCCTTCTGCAAGTCGACCGTGGTCAAGCGCTGGAACGCTGGTGACCGCCGCGGTGCCTGCAATGCGCTCCTCGCCTTCAACAAGTCGGACGGCGTCAAGCGGGACGGCCTCGTCGCCCGGCGGAAACGCGAGCAGGCCCTCTGCCTCAAGGGGATCTGAGCCGTGCTCGACCTGCTCCTCGCACTGGTCTGGACGCCCCTCGGGATCGGCGCGCTGGTCGCCGTCGCGGCTGCCGCCGCGGCGGCGGTCTACCTGCCTCGCCTGGCGATCCCGCTGGCGTGCGTGGCCGTGATCCTCGCCGGGGCCGCCTACGTCTCGGCGCTGCAGGCCGACCTCGGGACCGCCCGCCGCGAGCGGGACGAGGCCAAGGCCGCGGCCGCGACGGCGGCGAAGGGCACGAAGGCGGTCGAGGGCGTCGCCGCAAAGGCGGCGGCCCGATCGGCCTCGACCCGGGCGACCCGCGACCGCATCCTGATGGCGCCCGCCTCCGACGACGCCCCCGTCGCCCCGGTGCTGCGCGACGTCCTGGAGGGCGGCCGATGATCCGCCTCCTCGCCGCGGCCGCGCTGGCCGCCTGCCTTGCCGGGTGCGAGACCGCCGGCCAGCCGACCGTCCCCGCCAGCTTGCTCACCTGCTCCGACGCCCCCACGTGGCGGAAGGGCGGGATGCAGCGCGACGTCGCCGGCTACGTCGTCGACCTGCGCGACGCGCACGCCGACTGCCGCGACAAGCTCGGCGCCGTCCGCTCGATCGTCGAGCCCGCCCCGTGACACCGGCCGCCGCCCTCGTCGCGCTCGCCTGCTACGCCCCGCCGGTCGCGCCGATCGGCGTCCCGGTCCCGGATGCTGTCCACCGGGCCCTGCTCGGCGAGCCGGTCGCGGACGCGCCGGCGCCGGCCGAGGTTGCCGCCGCGATCGCCGCGGTGGCGCCCCTACGCAGGCGGCACCGGTGACCCTGTTCCTCGTCGGCGCCGCGCTGGCGCTCTGCCTCGTCGACCCGCCCCGCCGGAGACCCTACCCGTGACCGTGACCCTCGCCGCCTGGTGGATCCCGCTTCTGATCACCCTCGCGCTGTTCGCATGGGCGGTCCTGACGCCATCGCACGGGACCTTCGACCTCGGCCCGATCCTGCGCCTCGCCGGGGCGGCGATCGGCTCGCTGATCGCCTGGCTGGTCTGGGCGCTCTGGCGGTGACGCCCGAGCTGCAGGCCGTCCTTGCCGCCGCGGCCGCCCTCGTCGAAGGGCGGCGCCGGTTCCTCGGCCTGCCCGCGGACAGGCCGCTCCCCGGGTCGTGGGAAGCCGCTCTCGAACAGGCGCTCGCCGCGCTGCGGGTTGGCTCGTGACCGTGCCGGCCGACATCACGCCCGACGGCGTCTACCTTGCGGTGACGGCCGCCCTGCTGCGGGACGGCACGGATGCGGCGGTCATCCCGTCCTACGACGCGCAGGCCTGGTCGAGGGCGTTCGCCCGGGTCGTGAGCGGGCTGACTTTTCAGCCGGCCCGGATCCCCACCGATTCGCGCCGGGCTTAGGCCTCTGGATCCCTGGCGAACCGCACGCCCGGCCCTTCGCCCGTCATCGCCGGCGTGAACAGCACGCCCGCCTCGATCAGGGCCATCATCACCGCGTTCTCGGTCGCGTTCAGCGTCGGCCGCCCTCTCTCAAGGGACACCACCGTCCGCTTCGAGACGTGGGCCTGAGCAGCGACCTCCTCCTGGGAGAGGCCGAGGAGCGCCCGGGCGGCGCGGAACTGTGCGGGCGTGATCATCAGAGGATGATGCCGCGCGAATCCTCAAGGATCAAGGTTGCACTGAAAACGAATCGTGTAGAATGCGTTAACCGCCCGCCGGGTGGCGCCCCGTCCGACGCTGGAACGTCGGAACGAGGGCTAACTCCCTGTCATCGAGGACACGATGCCGGAAGCTGTCGACACCCATACCATGAACACCCTCTTGGCGCGCCCCCTCGACCTCCTGGGGCTGCAGAGCCTCCCGCAGGTCCAGGCCATCGCCATCCACGCCGCCAGCGTTTTCGGCGAGGCCGCCTGGCTGGAGGGCTGTCTCCTGCTCGCCGAGGACGCTCCCGTCGAGACGCACGAGGCCCTCAGGCAGCGGCCGCCGACGCATTTCCCGGAGATCCATTCCGTGGCGATGGAGCGGGCCTACCGCGCCATGCCGCGCGACGAGGCCCGGGACCTGCTCTGCGAGATCGAGCAGGAGGCAGTCGATGCGACCCTCATGCGCGACCGCTGCGACCAGTTCCGGCGCGCGCCGCACCTGTTCGTCCCCGGGGCCCGGCCGGCCGCGGCCGTGACGTTCCTTCACCGGTCCCATGACCTCGACGGCTGGATCCAGCTGTCAGACGGGGAGGTCCTGCCCTGGCTCTACGCCCCGGGCGGCGTCGGGCATTCCGCCGTCGCCGACGCGGCCCGGTACGTCGCCGGCGCGCTCGGCGTCGAGCGCGCGGTGATCGTCGGCACGCACGTCCAGGCCGGCGTCGTCCTGCCCCCCGAGCTGATCTTCGTCTGCGTCGTCGCCCCCATCGCCACCCACAACTCCACCGGCCCGGAGGCCGCCTGATCATGAACGCTTCTGTTCCCGCCGTCCTCGTCGGCTCCCCCATCCCGACCGACACCTCCGCTGCGGCGCTCGATTTCCGCTTCGGCCTCCACGCGCTCCGCGTCATCGTCATCAACGGGGCGCCCTGGTTCGTGGCGAAGCAGGTCTGCCAGGCCCTGCAGATCGCCAACGCGCGCGATGCGGTCCTGAAGCTCGACGAGGACGAGAAGGGGGTCGCTTTAACCGACACCCCGGGTGGCCCGCAGGAAGTCACCGTCATCAGCGAGAGCGGCCTCTACACGCTCGTCCTGCGCTGCCGGGGGGCGACCACGGTCGGCACTCTGCCGCACCGCTTCCGCCGGTTCGTGACCGCGGAGGTGCTGCCCGAGATCCGGCTCCGGGGATCCTTCGACGTGGACGACAACCAGGTGCTGAGGCGCATGCTCGTCAGCAAGCTCGACGAGGTCGACGCCCTTAGGGCCAAGGCCAAGGCCGAGCGCATCGCCCGCGAGGCGGCCGAGGAGGAGGCCGCGATGGCCAACCAGGACTTCCTCCAGACGTCGCGGGCGCTGACGATCGTCACGCACCGAGCCGAGGCAACGGCGGCCGAGCTCGCTCAGAACCGCGAGCGGGTCGAGGCGCTTCAGCCCAAGGCCCTCGTCTACGACCGGATCACCCGCGCGCGGGAATCCAAGACCGTCAGCGTCTACGCTGCCGACAGCAAGGTCCAGGCGAAGCGCGTGTTCGAGCTCCTCGACAGCTGGGGCTGGATCACCCGCAGGCAGTCGAGGGAGCTCGGCGGGAAGAAGGGCCGCTGGATGGCGTCGAGCGAGGGGCGCCGGCGGGGCTTCGTCGAGCACGAGATGGGCGCGGCCGAGGCCAACGGCGTCGACATCGAGACGCGCCAGCTCGTGATCACGCCCAAGGGGCAGGGCGTCATCGACGCACAACTGGCGCAGGGCCGCCTCGATTTCCGCCGCCGTCGCCGGGCCTGATCCGTCCCGGGGGCGGGTCGATCCCGCCCCCCGATTTCCAGCGTACGGAAATGATACCGAGATGACTTTCAGTGCCAATGACCGGCCCGCCGACGTCGCCGCCAGGCGTGCCGCCGAGCGGGATCGCCGCATCGCCAAGGGCCGCGCCGAGGCCGAGGGCGCGCCCCTCGCGATCGCACTGGCCGACACCGGCGGCAACGGGGGGCCGCCGTCGCTGTCGCCCCTGCAGGAATTCTCAGCGATCGCCGAGCTCCTCTACGGCGATCGGTGGACGACCGACGTCGCGCGCGACCTTGGGCACGGGGACGGCCGGACCGTCCGCAGGTGGAAATCCGGGCAGGCGCAGGTCGCCCCGGGGGACTTGGCGCATCTGCGCCGGATCGCCCGGAAGAGGGCGGCGGCCATCACGCGCCTGGTCGGCGATCGCCTCGACGAGCCGGCCAAGCCGAAGCGGGATTCCGACGAGATCAGGGCGCGCTTCGAGGCGACGATCGCCGCGTCCCGCGCCGCGCAGGGCTAGCCCGCCGGGCACGGGGCCGGCCCGCCCCGGCGCAGGAATCGCACGCCATCGTGTGTCAGGGCGCCAGACGGCGAGACGACCAGGTCGGTGTCGTAATCGACCGCGGCCGAGCCGTTCCCGACGCACGACTTCGCCCAGACGCGGCCGCCCTCCAGGCGCACGCCCTCGCAGGCGAGGCCATCGATGACGATGCCGCGGTCCGCAAGGATGCGGATCGGCATGACGTTCGCGCCGATCGGGCAGAACAGGGCCGGCTCGGGCAGCAGCCACGTGTAGTCATCGGCGCCGGCCGGCGCGGCGAGGACGGCCAGCGCCGCGGCGAGGATGAGGGCACGCATGGTCATAGCTCCAGGATCACGTTCGGATCGAACAGCGGGTTCTCGCGACCATCGACCTCGGTGCCGTCCCGGCGGCGGTGCGAGGTGTCGTGCCCGCGGGGATTGCTGATCACCCGCGTGCCGCCGACGACGTAGTCCCTGCTCACGTGGACGTGCCCGTGGAGCCAGAGCGCCGGTGCGCCGGGGCCTTCCATGAGGGCGGAGAGGTCTGACGCGTAGGCCGCACAGGTCGGCTCGACCGGTCCTTCCCATGGGAGGGACCGCGGGTGCGGGGCATGATGCGTGACGACGATCGTCGGCCCGTCGTGCGGCTCGGCGAGGACGCGCTCGATCCGGGCCCTGTGCTCGACATGGAGTTCCAGCGCGGCCAGCGTCCGGAACGGCGCCGGGGATCCAGCCCGGTCCCGGGTCTGGATCCGGCGGTGATCGCGCATCCCGCGGGAGCGGTCGCCGCTCTCGGCCATTGCCCACGCCCTCGACCAGCGTGGCTCGCCCACGCGGTAATCGGTCCAGAGGCTCGCACCGACGATGCGCAGCCGATCGACATGCGTGACTTGGCCGGCGTCGAGCAGCGTGATCCCGGCCTCGGCTGCAGCGTCCCGGGCCAGGGCGATCTCGTCGGGGTAGCGGCACCCGTAGAGATCATGATTCCCGGGGACGTAGATCACCTGGCGCGCCCGGGGGGCGATGTGCTCCGCCACCCAGGGGATCGAACGCCTGCAGAGGCCGTCGGCGACGTCGCCGGCGACGATCGCCACGTCGACGCGCGGGCCCGGCGGCGGCACCCAAGGCGCCGCGTCATGATGGATGTCGGACAGGATCCACACGCTCGTCATCGTTACCTCCCGCCCTCGACCCACGCTGTTCCATCTGCCTCAAACCAGGCTGCCGCCGCGGCGACGACGACCGCCTCTTCCGCCCTGAAACCCGGCTCGGCCAGCCGGTACCGGAGCCGGACCGCACCCGCCGGCCGGGGCACCTCGGTGACGGTGCCCGCCGCCCACGCATGGACGTCCCGGGCGCCGGTCCGCAGGCACCGGAGCCGGCTCGCCTCCGAGGCCCGGAAGACCACGTCGGCCAGCGCGATCGCCTCGACGTGCGCGACGACCCGGCCGCCCTCGCGCACGCTCCAGAGCCGGCGGCCCCGGTGCCAGTAGATGTCAGCCACCGACGCGCTTCGTGCGCTTGCGGCCTCGCGCCTCGTCGCAGGGATCGCATGCGATCACGTGCCAGCCCCCGGAGCGGTGCCGCCCCGGGGCGCCGCATGTCTCGCAGACGACAGTGGAAAGATGCTCCGCAGCGCTGATGATGACGTTAATCTGATCCCGAAAATCCCTGGGCTTGCTGTCGAAATACCATCTTAGGCTCGCGAACTTTTGCTTGATCTGGGATGAGACCACGCCGTCCAGCAGATCCTCTCTGCGCATGACTTCCGCAACGGCGCGGACAAGCTCCAGCCATGGCACGCCGATCTCTAGGCTCGCGATCGGGAACAGCCTGGGAAAGTCCGAGTGCAGGTCGTACTCGGCGTCGCTCTGATCCATCGGCTCAAGCCCAGCCCCCGGGCTGTAGCGCTCCGATCGGATCGCGACGAGGCGGGTCGCGAGCTGCTCGACGAGCGCCACGTAGCTGGGGGCGTGCCGGTCGACCGAGCTGTCCGAATACGTCAGGCCGTCGTCCGGATCCGGTCTGACGGCGGTCGTGCCCGAGACCGTCAGCGTCACTCGGATCGCGCCCTCGCGCGGAACCTCCCGGATCGAAAGGGATCCCTGGGGCCCGTAGAGGCGCTCCAGGTAACCGTGGAGCTCGCGGTGCGCGCGGCGGCTGCGGATAGTCACGACGGGCTCCATGTGCGGGCGCGGGCGGCGGGCAGGCGGGGGACGGCGCGCAGGAACCCGACCGCTGCGCGCCCCTCGCCGACGGCGAGCTCGGGGTCCCGGTCGCCGTCTTCGGCGAGCCGCAGCAGGGCGGAGACGTAGGCGTAGACGCCGGTGGCGAGGGACGGCTCGACGCGCTGGTCGAGGACCGCAGCCTCAACGCCGTCCCGCAGGGAACGGAGGGCATTCACAGACATGGCGACCTCCTCAGTTGGCGAAGCGGGTGTGGGAGCGCAGGCCGACGATGTGCTCGATCGCCCGCTTGACGGGTCGGAGCGAGCCGCCTCGAAACGCGCGGCGGAGGACCTCGTATTCCGTGCCGTCGAGGTCCTGGATCCAGCGCGGATCGGTATGCTCGGCCCGCATCCCTTCGAGGACGGACTGGACGATCACCGGAAGGTCCTGTCGGCGCGGGGCCCCGACCTCGATCGTCACGAAACGGTCGAGAAGCGGGCCACGAAGTGGTTCCGTGGAGTTGGCCGTCGCAACCAGGCTGATGCCCGTCAGGTCGACCTTGACCTCAAGCCCGACGTCGAAGAACCCCTTCCGCTGGCTGGGCTCCGCGATGCCCAGGAGCGCCGAAAGGACGGATCCATTGTGACCGCCTGGGCCTGCAGCCTTGTCGAGTTCATCAAGGATCAGGAGCCCGTTCGCGCACTCGTTCTCGATGACGATCTGCGTCCACAGCGCAGGACGGGCCGATGCCCATTGCTTACTCGTGCCGCCTACGCTGCCATCATGCGCGCCTGCACATGGATAGACGATCGACGGCACGCCGAGCCCGACCGCGAGATCCCGCGCGAGCTCGGACTTGCCGGTGCCCGGGGGGCCGACGAGGACAATGTTCGGCAGGCTCGCATGGGACCGCCCAAGGAGAAGTCCGACGATCCTTGCGATCGCAGGGGCCGCCCATGGCCGCCGCGCGGTCAGTTCCCGGCCTAGGGCCTCCAGATCCGGGAGGGGGCGCAGCGGCAGCCGGCGGCCGACCAGCGTGCCGGCCTGCCCGGGGATCTTCTTGCCACCCGGCGGCGCCGGGATCACGACAAGGCCGGGCGCGACCGCGCCGGCCAGCGCCGCGACGTCCGCTGGCTCGTCGACCCGCCCCGCCGGCACGGCCCGACCGGTCCCCACCGGCAGTTCCTCCGGCGCCGCCGCGACGGATGCGATCGTTGCCAGCAGCACCCGGGCGTTGCCGCGCACGACAGTCCACGAGGCGGCCAGCCCCGGGTCGGCCTGGTATGACGGCATGTCCCGCCGGCACAGGCCGGCGAACGCCAGAAGCGACACCATGACCTCGCGCAGGGGCACTGGATCGCCATTGGCGACGTGGAGGTACGAGCCGATTGCATCGTGCGCGATCGCGACGGCCCGGCCGGCGGCGTCCTGGCAGCCGAGCAGGGCGCCGTACACCGCGCAGCGATCGGCAATGTCCCCGTAGAGGTCCTCGATCGTGATGTCGGGCTCGAACCGCCGGATCGCCCCGAGCGCGTGGATCTCGGCGTCCTCGCACGCATTGGGCGACACGTCCGAGAGCAGTCGATCGAGGGCTGCCCGCACGTCATCGGCGAGACGGCCGCCCTCCGGGGATCCGAGCAGCTGCCCGGCCCATCGCGTCGCGTCGGTTGCCACGCTGCCCCCTGCCAGGGCTGCCCCGCTCAGCAGCTGCTCAAGCGTGGGGATTTCTCCCGGCGGGAGCGTGATCGCCGCCCGGTGGCGCTCCTCGCTCTCCTTGTACGTGGCAATGCGGGCGAGGCGCCGGGCGCGGCGCTGGAGGTCGTCGGACATCGGGGGGGCTCACTCTAGAAACGGGGACGCGCAGGCGGGCGCCGAGCAGGGCTCAGGCGGTGCGGGCAATCCGTTTCAACAGGCGAGCGATGGTCACGGCGGAGATCTCCGGGGACGAGTCCGCATAAAAGCCTGGACGGGACCCGCCGTCTACTGGGGCGATCCAAGCTTGGTTACGCAATCCCTGGCCGGATCGTAGACCCGATGACTCGTATATGAGGCATCACGGCCCGCGGGGGGCCGACTGACTTCTATATGCGTCATTCCGATCTTGGAGCCCCCGGCCAGTCGCGAATCGTTGCCAGTGATATGCTGTGGACAACGGCGGCGGCGGGGTGCGGGCGATGGCGAACGTGATCGAGGTTCAGCGGGATGGGCGGGCGCTCCATGCGATCCCGCGACCGGCGCGGCACCAGTTCCGACGGCGCGTCGCCGAAGCCAGGTTCGGATGCGACGAGACCCGCGCCGCATTTGCGGCGGTGGGGGTCGACGACGTCCTCCGGCACACCCTCGACCTGTTCGACCTCGTCGCCGCCGGGCTCGCCTCCCTCGACGAGGAGGACCGCGCCGCGGCCGAGCTCACCCTGTTCGGGCAGCCTCTCCCGATCGGGCCCGCCGCCCTGATCCAAGAGGTCCTAGCCCGCGGGCGCGCCGACAACCTCGACGACCGCCAAATGGCCGGCGGCATCCAGGTCGTCTTGGAGAGCCACGGGTACCTGCCGAGGGCGGCCTGACCGTGGGCGAGCTCACCGTCATCACCTGCTCGCTCGTCTCTGTCGTGATGGTTGCGATGGTCCTCGTGGTGGCGATCGTCTCCACGCTGGACCGCCCGGATCCGAGCGAGTGCGCCCGGCTCCGGGACGCGCTCTCCCCCCGCAGGAAGGCCTGACCATGGTGTTCGTCTACGACCTCGGCGACGTCGTTGCCGTCATCCTCCTAGCGTTCGCGCTGGTCTCCTTCGGCTACCTCCAGGCGGTCGGCTTTCTGCGCAAGCTCCGCGCCGCTCGGAAGGAAGCCCGCTCGTGACCCGCCCCGCCCCCTCGGCCGCCCTGCTCGATCAGCTCGCCCGCCGGTTCCGGGACGCCCCGAGGGCGGATGCTGGCGGGGTCGTATCCCGCGACGATGCACTCAGCGTCCGGGTGTTCGTCGGCGATTGTCTGCAGACGTCTGGCGACGCTGTCGGGAATGCACTCGGGCGTGGCGGTGATGAGAGGGCGGTCGGGCATGGCCACGATTCTCGGGCCGTCCCGGCGCCGGCACAAGCCCTCCCGCGGGGCGGACACACCGAGCTCGCCCTGGAGCGCCTGGTCGAGCAGGACGCTCGGATCCGGGGCGGCGGCGGGTTGCCGGCGTGCGGGTCGTTTTTCAGCTGAGGGAGGGGACGATGGCCAAGGGCACACTGACACCGAACGGGGACGGCACGTTCGCCGTCTCAACCGGCCGCATGCACCTCTGGCGAGTGGCCGTACCATCGCTTCCCGTGACGCTCAGACGCCAGGTCCTGCAGGGGACGGTCACCGGATACGAGGATGCAGCCGATGGATCTTGGTCCGTGACGTTGGACGACCTGAAGCCGGTCGGCGAGGCCGCCCCTGCGCCGAACCGACCCGACGAGCACTGGTGGATCCGCACGGACGAGGGCATGCCCCTGGAGCCGGCGTGCGTCACCTTCGAGGGCGACACGCCGGCGAAGGTACAGCTCATCGGCGACGATTCCTGGGGCGGGAAACCGGTCGAGGATTTCCAGTGGTCCCATACCGACGAGGACGGGACGACCACGGTGCACAGCAGCCTGGAACTGGTCGAGCGGATCCCGCCGCCCGGGCACGCCGCTGACATCGAGACCCTCTGGCAGGAGCTCCGCTCGGCCACGGACACGATCGCCCGCCAGGGCGAGATCCTGACTGAGGTGGTCAACGCCCTGAAGGGCCCGCCACCCGAGGGGACGCAGTGGTCCCATGACGACGCTGGCGAGCTGGCCCGGAAGGCGAAGCGCAAGCTGGAGCGCACCCTCCGGGACGTCGAGATCTCCTACGCCATGGAACAGGGCGACGACGACACGGTGGACCGCCTCACCCGTCAGGCGATCGAGGCATTAGAGGCCTGATCTGAGGGGCGGGACCCCTGGTAACGCGCTTCCTGAAATATGCCCGTTGCTATACCTGACCTTCATCGCACTGTGAAATCACAGGAATTCGGGAAGTATAGCCTAAGCTAATTGGCGGGCGCACACGGGCGCACGTCAGGCGCACGTGCGCCCGCGAGCCACCTCGGCGTGCGCTGCGCTCACGCGGCGAAGGACAGCCGGCCGCGCCGCGATCATGCCCGCCGAGGCGGCCGTGAACAGGAACTCGACCCGGGTGCTGTGATCCCCGAACACGTTGAGGATCCGGCCCCAATCCCGTCCCGACGTCTCCATCAGCTCGGCAAGGTCGATGCAGGTGAGCATCAGGTCGGCCTTCGTGACCCGGCGCACGCGCTGCGTCAGGCCCCGTGGAGCAACGTCTTGCTGCATCATGATGCAGAGCCAGTCGTCGCCCTGGTCGTCCTCGTCCTCGTAGGACAGCCGGGCGGTACGGATCCCGTCGGTGAGCTCGGCCAGCTCGGCGTCCGTGAGCGCCGCATAAACGGCGGCGCCGATCTCGATGGGTGTCAGGGGCATGGGGCAGTTCCTCGTGCGTTGCGATGCGCCCGAGGTTCGCCGCCGGCGTCGGGGAGTCCATGCCGAAGGGGGTCCGTGGTTAATGCGGGGGGCGTGCCCTGGAACGCGTGACAGCGTTCGCGGCACGTTCCCCGGCCACAGGTCGGCCACAGATTGGGGGTCGTGGGCCACGGATTGCGGACGACGACGGACGATGGCGGACCGCCGCGACGGACGTTGCTCCGCAGGGGAAACCGGCCTAACAGAGCGCGCGGCACCCGTGCGTTCCCCCGTTCGGGACGTGGGGGTCGCAGGTTCAAATCCTGCCACTCCGACCAAGCTCCTCTCGGGGCTGACGGTCTTCCCGCTTTCTTCCTTCAGCACTTGGCGGCCTGGGCCGCAAGGCGTGGGTTCGGGTTACGCACCTCGCCATGGCGATTGCTTATCCGCCGTCGCCTTGCTGATCCCGTCCACCGCACGGACCGCTAATTCCCGCGACGGCTCGGTCCGAAGCGAGTATGCGCCCTGCCTATGGCCTTGGAAACACCAGCCGGTCCAAACCCCGTCGCCGCGGCGGCGTCCGTGTGGGTGGACTATGCGCGACAATTCCTCATCGGCGCAGCGCTGGTTGGGATCTTCGTGGTTGTCGGCATCGCGATCCTCGACCCCTACGGATTACGGGCGGCACCCGGCCATCCGCCGGGTCCGATCATGGATACGAACCAGCGGCTGTCTTATCCGCAGATCGCCCGCGGCGGTGCCTTCGACGCCGCCGTGTTCGGCACCTCGACAGCGCGGCTGCTGGACCCGGGCGCCCTAGATTCCGCCTTCGCGGCGCGCTTTGCCAACCTGGCGGTCAACGCCGCGACACCGGATGAGCAAATTCGGCTGGCCGAGCTGTTCGTGGCCCACCGGCCGGTGAGGGCGATCCTGTTCGGCCTCGACACGACCTGGTGCGCCGCCGATCCGCCGGCCCGCAGCGCCAACGCCTTTCCGGACTGGCTCTACGAGGCCGGCACACCCTGGGGCGTGCTCCGGCAGGTCAGCCTCCGCTCGCTCACGATCGCTGCGCAGACCGGACTGGCGCGCCTCGGCCTCGTGCAGACGCGGCTGAGGTCCGACGGCTATGCGGTCTTCACGCCGCCCGAGGTGCTGTACGATCCCGAGCGCGCCCGCACTCATATCCGTGCCGGCGCGCGCGATCCTGCGACGCCCGCCGATCCACCGGATGCGCCGATGCCGGCATTGGCGCGGCTCGATGCCCTGCTCGCTCGACTGCCCGGGACCGCGACGAAGCTCGTCGCCTTCATGCCGGTTCACGCGGTCGCGCAGGGGGTGCCCGGCACGCCGGCCGGCCGCCGGGAGGCGGCCTGCAAGGCGCGGGTCGCGGAGATCGGTGCCCGGCACGGCGCCGTGGTGGTGGATTTCCGCCGTCCCTCGCCGATCACCACGCGGGACGACAATTACTGGGATGCGCTGCACTACCGCCTGCCGGTGGCGGCGCGGATCGTGGCGGACCTGAAAGACGCCGTCCGCCTCGGGACCGACGATCCGGACGGCACCTATCGCGTGCTGGCGCATCCGTGACGCGGATCCTCAGCCGGCAGAAGCGCGTTCGGCCCGCGCCCAGCCCTCGCGGGTGGCGGCGCAATACTCCGTGAACCGCCCCGCGCCGATTGCCGCCCGGGCGCCTGCCATCAGGTCCTGGTAGTAGGCGAGGTTGTTCCAGGTGAGCAGCATCATCCCCAGGATCTCGTTCGACCGGACGAGGTGGTGGAGATAGGCCCGGGAATAGTCGCGCGCCGCCGGGCAGGTCGAGGTCTCGTCCAGCGGCGCCGTATCCTCGGCGTGGCGGGCGTTGCGCAGGTTGACCCGGCCGTTGCGGGTATAGGCCAGACCATGCCGGCCTGCGCGGGTCGGCATCACGCAGTCGAACATGTCGATGCCCCGGGCCACCGCCCCGAGGATGTCGTCCGGCGTGCCCACTCCCATCAGATAGCGCGGCTTGGCCTGCGGCAGGTGCGGCTCAACGGTCTCGATCATGGCGAACATCACCGCCTGCGGCTCGCCCACCGCGAGCCCGCCCACCGCGTAGCCCTTCAGGTCGAGGTCGGTGAGCGCGCGTGCGCTCTCGACGCGGAGCGCCGGGATGTCGCCGCCCTGCACGATGCCGAACATCGCCTTGCCGGGTTGTTCGCCGAACGCCACCCGGCAGCGCTCGGCCCAGCGCAGCGAGAGGTGCATGGCCTTCTCGATCGCCGCATGCTCGGCTGGAAGCCGCACGCATTCGTCGAGCTGCATCTGGATGTCGGAGCCGAGCAGACCCTGGATCTCGATGGAGCGTTCCGGGCTCATGTGGTGCGCGGTGCCGTCGATATGCGAGCGGAAGGTCACGCCCTGCTCGTCGATCTTCCGCAGGGCCGAGAGCGACATCACTTGGAAGCCGCCGGAATCGGTCAGGATCGGCCGGTCCCAGTTCATGAATTTGTGCAGGCCGCCGAGCCGCGCCATCCGCTCCGGGCCCGGACGGAGCATCAGGTGATAGGTGTTACCCAGGACCACGTCGGCGCCCAGTTCCCGCACCTGCCCCGGATACATCGCCTTCACGGTCGCGGCGGTCCCCACCGGCATGAAGGCCGGCGTGCGAATCTCTCCGCGCGGCGTCGCGATGGCGCCGGTGCGGGCGGTGCCGTCCTGCCCGTGCAGGGTGAAGCCGAAGGGCAGGGTCTCGGTCATGGGATATCCGCGCGCGGGCCCGGAAACAGCAGGCTGGCGTCGCCGTAAGAGTAGAAGCGGTAGCCGCTCCGGATCGCGTGCGCGTAGACCGCCCGCATCGTGTCGAGGCCCGAGAACGCCGAGACCAGCATGAACAGGGTCGAGCGCGGTAGGTGGAAGTTCGTCACCAGGGCGTCGACCGCGCGGAAGCGGTAGCCGGGCGTGATGAAGATGTCGGTCGGCCCCGAGAAAGCCGAGAGCGTGCCGTCGGGGCTCGCGGCGCTCTCGAGGAGGCGTAGCGCCGTCGTGCCCACCGCGACGATCCGGCCGCCCGCGGCCCGGACGGCATTGAGGGTGGCGGCCGTATCGGCATCGAGGATGCCGATCTCGGCATGCATCCGGTGGGCGTCGGTGTCGTCCGCCTTGACCGGCAGGAACGTCCCGGCGCCGACATGCAGGGTGACGTAGTGACGCCGCAGGCCGGCCGCGTCGAGGTCCGTGAGCAGCGCGTCCGAGAAATGCAGCCCAGCCGTCGGTGCCGCCACGGCACCGGGATGCCGTGCGTAGACAGTCTGATAATCGGTTGCGTCGCGGGCGTCGGTGGGGCGCTTGCCGGCGATGTAGGGCGGCAGGGGCAGCGCGCCTTCCTGGGTGATCGCCGCGTCGAGTTCGGCGCCGCCGCGGTCGAAATCCAGCACGATCTCGCCGCCCTCCGCCTTATCGGCGACGATGGCCTGGAGCGCACCGAACTGGATCGCGTCCCCGGGGGTCAATCGCTTGGCCGGGCGGCCGAAGGCGCGCCAGCGCGCGGGCGCCTCCCGCAGGTGCAGCATCACCTCCGTGCGCTGGCCCGGCGCCCCCGGGCGCGTGCGCACGCCAATGAGCCGCGCCGGGATCACCCGCGTGTCGTTGAAGACCAGGGCATCGCCGGAGCGCAGCGCTGCCGGCAGGTCGCGCACCGTGCGGTCCGCCAAATCCTCGCCGGGGCGTACGACCAGGAGCCGCCCACCGTCGCGCGGCTCGGCCGGGCGCAGGGCGATGCAGCTCTCCGGCAGGTCGAAATCGAACAGGTCCACGCGCATCGCCGGGTGCCTGCACCGAACCGGACGCGGTTTCAACCTCGGAACCGGTTCGCCGCGCCGCCTGTTCACGCCACACCGAGGACGGAGACGCCCGAACGATGCCCTGGTACGCCGTGCGCCCCCGTGATGCCGCAGACCCGCGCTGGCCGCTGCCTGGCACCGAACAGATCGTGCTTAAGGCCGACGATCCAGATCAGGCACGGTCGAAGTTCGCGGAGGCCTATCCCAGCGAGCCCTTCGGAAGCCCGGCCGTACCGGTGCCGAACTCCGGGCTCGGGAGTTTCAACGGTGACGCGGACGCGCTGATCGTGGCCGAGACCGGCGAGCCGCCAGCGCCACGGGACTGAACGTCATGGTCAGGATCAGCCGTCCCGCCCGCATGACCCTCGACGGCCAGCTCGTCGGGTACTGGGACCGTGAAGCCGCGCGGCTCGACACGATGGCCACCGCCGCGCGCTTCGCGTGGCAGCGGCGTCGTCTGATGCGCAAGGCGACCGAGGCGCGGGCCAAGGCCGAGCGGAGCCGCCAGCGCGAGGCGGCCCGCAGTCCGGCTCCCGGTCCGACCGAAGCATAGCCGAAGCTAAGACTCTTTCGGCAGCGTCGAAGCTTTGCCGTGGCCTGAGGCAAGCTGCATCCCGTATGGGCACGTCGACTCGTGATCGGCGCATCCCATGGACCGGACCCAGAAAGCAGCCCTCTTCAGCGCCGGCATCGGCTTGGTGGTCACCGGGCTGAAGTTCTACGCGGCCTGGCTCACCAGCAGCCTGGCGCTGTATTCCGACGCGCTCGAGAGCATCATCAACGTGGTGGCGGCGATCGGCGCCTTCGTGGCCCTGCGTGTCGCCGCGCGTCCGGCCGACGCCGAGCATCCCTACGGCCACCACAAGGCGGAGTTCTTCTCCGCGGTGATCGAGGGCGCCCTCATCGTGGTGGCCGCCGTCCTGATCCTGCGGGAGGCGTATTTCGGCCTGCTCGCCCCAAAACCCTTGGACACGCCAGCGGTGGGTCTGGCGATCAATCTCGGGGCGGGCGTCACCAACGCCGCCTGGGCCTGGGCGCTGATGCGCTGGGGCCGCGCGTGGCGCTCGCCGGCCCTGATCGCAGATGCGCGCCACGTCTTCGCCGACGTCGTGACCTCCTGCGGCGTACTCTTGGGCGTCGCCGCGGTCTGGGTAACCGGCTACCCGGCCCTCGACCCGGCGGTGGCCGGGCTCGTGGCACTCAACATCCTGTGGTCGGGCTTCCGAATGGTGCGCGAATCCGTCGATGGCCTGATGGATCGGGCCGCGTCCCCCGACGTGGTCTGCCAGATCCGCTCGCTGATCTCGCAGCACGGGGAGGGCGCGCTCGAAGCCCACGACGTCCGCACCCGTTCAGCCGGCCAAGCCACGTTCATCGATTTCCACCTCGTGGTTCCGGGCAGCATGACGGTCGAGGCCTCGCACGCCATCTGCGACCGGCTGGAGAGCGCCCTGGAAACCACGATCCCAGGTGCGGTCGTGACCATTCACGTGGAGCCGGGCGAGGAAGCCAAAGCCCGGGGCCTGCCGGTTCTCTAGGAGCACGCGAGCCCTACGCCGGCGCATCAAACCCAGCCAGAAACGTCGCCCGCGGTATGATCCGGGGACGACGCTCCATCCGTGCCAGCAGCCCGGCCGCCGGGACCTGCGTCAGCTCCAGGCGTGGAACGGCGGCGCGACACCGTTCAGGGCGTGATTGCCGACGATGGCGACCTTCCAGCGCACCGGATCATGCAGGGTATGGGTCCGGGCATTGCGCCAGTGGCGGTCGAGGTTCTCCGCAGCCAGCGTCGAGCGGGTGCCGGAGAGCTCGAACAGCTTGTTGGAGGCGGCCAACGCGACCTCGGTCGTCAGCACCTTCGCCTCCGCGACGGCGAGCTGGGCTGCCGCGACACGCTCCGCATCCGGCTGTGCGACCGCCGCGTCGAGGGCGAGCCCGGCCCGGTCGAGCAGGGCTTCCGCTGCGTGCTGCCGAATGGTGAGGTCGCCGACCGCCTGGATCGTGTAGGGGTCGTCGGAGGCCCGCTCCTGACCGCTGTCGATCCACGGGCGCGCCTTCTCGCGCACGAACGCGATCGTGTCGTCCAGGGCCTCGCGGCCGATGCCGGCATCGACCGCCGCCTGGATGACCTGGAAGATGGCGCCGTCCGACCGGGGCGCCTCGTAGCCCTTCCAGGCCGGCACCAAGTGTGTCTTCTCGACCCGGACATTCTCGATCAGCACCGTGCCGCTCGCCGTGCCGCGCTGGCCGAAGCTGGACCAGTCGTCGATCACGGTGAGTCCTGGCGCGTTCCGCTCGGCGATGGCGTACCAGGCCCGTCCCTCCGCATCGAGGGCGACGATCGGCACCAGGTGAGCGAGCAATGCCCCGGTGGCGTAGAACTTCTGGCCGCGCACGATCACGTGGTCGCCGTGATCGGTGAACCGGGTGTCGAAATCCGCGGCCCGCTTGGTGCCGCGCTCGGAGAACGCGTTGCCGAACCGTGTGCCGCGCAGAACCGCCCCGAACAGCAGACGCTGCTGCGCCTCGTCCGAGACCGTCCGGATCGACGCCACGATACCGAGGTGGTTCTGCGAGATCTGACCGATCGCCGGATCGGCCGCCGAGATGATCGCGACGACCTGTGCGAGGGTCTTGTAGGACACCTCCGGGCCGCCGAACGCCTTCGGCACGTTGATCGACCACAACCCGCTCTGGGAGAAGGCGTCGAGCTCCGCCAGGGGCCGCGCGTGGTTCCGGTCGCGTTCCGAGGCGCCGCGTCGAAACTCCGCGGCGAGGTTCCGGGCGACCGCCAGCGCCTCCGTGTCGTCACGGATCACATGGGCGGGGGAGGGCGGGCTGGCTGGCCCCGGCACACCTTGGCGCGGCAGGGGGTCGAGCGCGCGCGCGTCTACGGCGATGTTCATGATGGCTCACTCCGAACGGGGCGGAAATCTTTCGGGCTGGCAGCCATCAGGCCGCCTCGGCGCGCGTCTCGCGGGCGGCTTCGAGTGCGCGGACCCGGGGGATCACATGTGCCCCGAAATACGCGACCTCCTCCTGGAAATGGAGGAAGGCCAGAAGCGCGAGGTCGGCCCCCGCATCCTTCAGCGCGAGGATCCGCTCGGCGATCTGGTCCGGTGTGCCGATCAGGTTGGTCTTGAAGCCGTCATTGTACTGGACGAGGTCGTTGAAATCCGACTTGGCCCAGTTGCCTTCTCCCTCGGGCGAGGCTTTCCCGGCATTCTTCACCTCGTGGCCGAACGCCTTCACGGCGTCCGGATCGGCGTGGTCGATGATTTCTTGGAGGACGGCGCGGGCCTCCTCTTCGGTATCGCGGGCGATCACGAAGGCATTCACGCCGATGCGCGGGTTGTTGCCGATTGCGGCGGCCTTCGCGCGGACATCGTCGACCTGCGCGCGGATGTTCTCCGGCGTGTTGCCGTTGGTGAAGTACCAGTCCGAGACGCGCGCTGCCATGTCGCGCGCCGCCCGGGACGAGCCGCCCTGGAAGATCTCCGGCAGCGGGTCGGCCGGCTTCGGCTTCAGGGTATAGTCCGTGTAGCGATAGAAATCGCCCCGGAAGGTGAAGTTGTCCTGGGTCCAGATCCCCCGGAGGCTGCGGATGAACTCTTCCGAGCGCCGGTACCGCTCGTCGTGGTCGAGCCAGGGCTCGCCGATCGCGCGGAACTCGCCCGAGAACCAGCCCGACACGATGTTGACGGCGATCCGGCCGCCGCTCAGCTGCGAGATCGTTGCGATCTGCTTGGCCGCCAGTGTGGGATGCCAGGGGCCTGGCAGCAGCGCGGCAATCACCTTGATCTTGGAGGTGGCGGCCAGCAGCGCGTGGCTGAACGCCACCGATTCGTGCTGATATTCGGCGCCGTAGCCAGCCGTGAAGCGGATCTGGGTCAGGGCGTAGTCGAAGCCGGATTCCTCCGCGATCTGTGCCAGGCGCCGGTTGTAGTCGGCATCCCAGCTCGTGCGCTGCGGGATCTTGCTGATCACGAGGCCGCCCGAGACGTTGGGCACCCAGTAGGCAAAGCGGATCGGATCAGGCGGCGTGTCTTTGAAACGGTCGGTCATGGCGCGCTACCTCTGTCGCGCGGGGACGTTGCCCCGCGGCGTCTTCGAAGGATCGCGACAAACTGAATACAAGATGCAGGCTTGCGCGACCGCTAATGAACACGCAAAGTATTCCGCGTTGACGATGCCGGGTCAAAGGAACGCGATGCCGTTTTAGACGCCCGTCCTGTTGCATTCTTCTGCGCCGAACTCACTCAGCGGCGGGTTTATTCTCACACTGTGCCGACGCCATCCGAATCGTTCAGGCGTCGATAGGCGAACATGCCGAACACGCCGATCAGGCAAAGCGCCAGCGAGAACCACGTGAAGGCGTATTGCAGGTGGTTGTTCGGCAGATCGACCTTCAGCTGACCGCCCCGTGGCCACGTGGTCTGATCCGGCACCGCGTCGGCCTCGATCAGGTAGGGTGCTGCGTCGGCGACCCCGCGCGCCGCAGCGATGCTGGCGACGTCGCGGGTGAACCATTCGCCCCGTGCCGGATCCGCCTCCGGCACGAACATCCCCCGCGCCTCGCTGGCCCGGAGAATCCCGGTGACCGTGGTCGGGCCCTCGATGAGGCCATCCCGGCGGTCGGCCTGGGCCTTCAACTCCGTGGGCACGAAGCCGCGGTTGATCAGGACGACACCGCCATCCGCGCGCTGAAACGGCGTGATCACGTAATAGCCTTGGAGCGCCCGGCCCGGCGTCTCCCCGGCCGCAAGTCCGTGGACCAGCGCCTCGCGATCGTTGTCGAACCGGCCGGAGACCCGCACATGGCGGAACTCGTCCCGGCCGGGATCCCAGGTGCCGGGTTCAGGGGGCGCCACAGGCTCCGCCTTCGTCTGCCGGACGATGCGGGCGATCAGCTCTTCCTTCCAGGTCTTGCGCTCGATCTGCCACGTCCCGAGACCCAGCAGGAT
The DNA here is from genome assembly GCF_008039945.1 of Methylobacterium sp. WL64. Taxonomy (NCBI): domain Bacteria; kingdom Pseudomonadati; phylum Pseudomonadota; class Alphaproteobacteria; order Hyphomicrobiales; family Methylobacteriaceae; genus Methylobacterium; species Methylobacterium sp. WL64. The sequence continues at coordinate 33,347 of NZ_VRVA01000007.1, read as the reverse complement.
CGCCAGCGCGATCAGGGATGCGAGCCCGGGTGCGACGAGGTCACGCCAGGCGGCCGCACGCGGCGATGTGCGACTCACTGCTCGAAGCGTCCCTGCTCGGCCTTGTTGCTGTACTGGAGGGCGATCAGCATGCCCTTGAGCGGCCGGACCAGGATCAGGCTCAGACCGATCGAAAGACTGCCGGCCACCAGCGCGTGGACCCAGATCGGCGGCTCGTAGGTGATCTCCAGCCACAGGGCCAGACCCACCACCAGAAGGCCGACGATCGACATCACGAAGAAAGCCGGCCCGTCCGCCGAGTCGAAACCCGAATAGTCGAGCCCGCAGGATTCGCAGGACGGCCGCAGGGTCAGGTAGCCCTTGAACAGATGGCCTTCGCCGCAGCGGGGGCACCGGCCGCGGAGGCCGGTGGGGACGGGCGGCAGCTGCGGATAGGTTCGTTGGTCCACGTGAGCACTCCAGACTGGCCCAGGCGAGCGCATGCGCGCCGCCTCACAGCCATTCCCTCGATATGGGGATCACGCCGAGTCGCACACGAAAAAGGGCGGCCTGAGCCGCCCTTTCACACCCCCGCCATGCGGTGACGAGATAGCAGCGCTCAGTGCGCGGCGCCGTGGAAGACGCCCGAGCCCCAGACGTAGATCGCGGCGAACAGGAACAGCCACACGACGTCGACGAAGTGCCAGTACCAGGCGGCGAACTCGAATCCGAGGTGCTGGCGTGGGGTGAACTGGCCCGCGTAGGTCCGGTACAGGCATACGGCCAGGAAGATCGTGCCGATGATGACGTGGAAGCCGTGGAAGCCCGTCGCCATGTAGAAGGTCGACGAGTAGATGCTGCCCGCGAAGCCGAATTCGGCGTGGCTGTACTCGTAGGCCTGGCAGGCCGTGAACAGCACGCCCAGCACGATGGTCAGCCACAGGCCGTACTTGAGACCCTTGCGGTCCCCATGCAGCAAGGCATGGTGGGCCCAGGTGACGGTCGTGCCGGAGGTCAGCAGGATCAGGGTGTTCAGCAGCGGCAAGTGCCACGGATCGAACGCCTCGATGCCCTTGGGCGGCCAGACGCCGCCCGTGAACTCGACCCGGGAGGCCTGGATCGGGTCGGCGGTGTAGAGGGCCGCCTCGAAGTAGGCCCAGAACCAAGCGACGAAGAACATCACCTCGGAGGCGATGAACATCATCATGCCATACCGGTGATGGAGTTGGACCACGCGGGTGTGATCGCCGGAATTGGCCTCGTGCACCACGTCCTTCCACCAAGCGAACATGGTGTAGAGCACGCCGAAAACGCCAGCCCCGAAGATGTAGGGACCCGGGGTCAGGGTACCGATCTGGAGGCTCTTCATCCAGAACACGGCGCCGAACGCCATCAGGAAGCCCGAGAAGGCGCCCATCAGCGGCCACGGACTCGGGCTTAGAATATGAAAATCGTGATTCTTGGCGTGCGCCTCGGCCATCGTCCCGTCGCTCCTCACCCTGACGCCCCGCGCCGTTCCCGGCATCCGGCCTATCGCTCTTTGGCTGGGCGCCACATACGGGACCCCCAAGCTTGTCCGCACACTTAGTCGGTGCCGACCTGTGTTGTCACGCGTTCGCAATCAGAAATCGCGCTTCGTGCCCGAAGCCCCCGTGGTCGCGACCGCCGCCGTCACCGGCTGGCCGTTCTTGGAGGCGAAATACGTGTAGGACAGCGTCATTTCGGAAAGATGCGCGGTGTTCGAATCCTCCCGCACCGCCGGGTCGACGTAGAAGACCACCGGCACGTCCAGCGTCTCGCCGGGCTGCAACGTCTGCTCGTTGAAGCAGAAACAGGCGATCTTGACGAAGTAGCTGCCCATCAGGCCGGGCTGGACGTTGAAGGTCGCGACGCCGGTCGATGGCTTGGCGCCGGTGTTCTGCACCCGGAAGAACACCGTCTTGGTTTCGCCGAGCTTCGCCTCGACGGTGTTGGCTTCGGGGGCGAACTTCCAGCTCAGGCCCGGCGCGACGTTGGTATCGAAGTGCACCACCATGCTGTCGTCGGTGCGCGCCGCCGACGCGAGGGCCGGGCCCTGGCGCGGCGTGCCGTCGTAGCCCGTTGCCTTGCAGAACGCGTCGTAGAGCGGCACCGACGCGAAGGCGAGGCCGACCATGCCGACCGCCAGGCCGGCACACGCGATCGCTGTGCGCTTGGCGCCGCGAAGCGGATCGGGATGAGGTTTTGTCATCGTGCCCCTCAGAGCGGACGGCTGAGGATCTGCGGGCCGAGTTTGACGATCGTCAGCACGAAGAACAGCAGGACCCACGCACCCAGGGCCAACGCGATGGCCACCGAGCGCTTACGCCGGCGCGCCTCCTCGACGGGCGTGAGCTGGCGATAGGGGACTTCCGGATCCGGCATGGCGATTAGACCAGGACCGGCAGGAAGAGGCCGAAGCTCTGCTCGGCAAGCAGCGCCGAGAACAGCGCGAACAGGTACAGGATCGAGAAGCCGAACATGCCCATCGCAGCCCGCTTCTCGGCATCGCCGGTGCGATTCCTCAGGACGCGGACGCTGAAGGCCAGCATTCCGAGCCCGCCGATCACGGCGATCACCGCGTAGAGCAGGCCGCCGAACCCAAGCGCCACGGGCGCAAGCCCGAGGGGAAACAGGAACACCGAGTACCAAACGATCTGCCGGCGGGTCGAAGCCGGCCCGGCGACGTTGGGCATCATCGGGATGCCGGCGCGGGCGTATTCTTCGGCCTTGATCAGTGCCAGCGCCCAGAAATGCGGCGGCGTCCAGATGAAGATGATCGCGAAGAGTACGAGGGACTCGATCCCGACCGAGCCGGAGACGACGGCTTGGCCGATCACCGGCGGCAGGGCACCGGCGGCGCCACCGATGACGATGTTCTGCGCGGTCGCCCGCTTCAGCCACATCGAATAGATCACCGCGTAGAACACGATGGTGAAGGCCAACAGACCGGCGGCGAGCCAATTCGCCGCGAGGCCCAGCACAAGAACCGATGCCACCGACAGGAACAGCCCGAAGCCGAGCGCCTCCTCGGGCGAGATCCGCCCGGCCGGGATCGGCCGCTGCGCGGTGCGGGTCATGACCGCGTCGATGTCGGCATCCCACCACATGTTGAGGCAGCCCGACGCCCCGGCGCCGACCGCAATGGCCAAGAGCGAGATCACGCCGATGGCCGGCGGAACGTGGCCCTGGGAGACGACCATGCCGACCAGCGCGGTGAAGATCACGAGGACCATCACCCGCGGCTTGAGCAGCGCGAAATAGTCCGGCACGTCGCCGCCGACCGCCGTAAAGGCCGGGGCCGGTGCGTCCGGTCTGATCGTGTTCGTCAGGCTCGTCATCGCGTCTGCCGCTGTTGTGTCGGCGCCCGGCCACGCGCGTCACGGCCGAGTCGTGTTTCGAAATCGATTCGTTTCAAGGGTCAGCGCGAGCGGGACACTCGGCTTGTGCGGATCACCCGTCTTGGTCGCCCTTGCCGGGAAGTCGCCGTGGCGGCTTCCGGGGAAGGGCGAGGGCCGCGGATGCGGCCCTCGCGGAGACTGGTCAGTGCGCGCCCGGCTCGTCGACGATGCGGGGCAGCGTCTCGAACTGGTGGAACGGCGGCGGGGAGGGGAGCGTCCACTCGAGGGTGGTGGCACCTTCGCCCCACGGGTTGTCGGCGGCCCGCTCCTTCGAGCGGAAGGCCAGCACGACGCCGATCACGAAGACGAACATGCTGAGGCCGAAGATGTGGCCGCCGTAGGTGGAGACCTTGTGCCAGCCCGCGAAGGCGTCCGGGTAGTCGGCGTAACGACGCGGCATGCCGGCCAGGCCGAGGAAGTGCATCGGGAAGAACAGGACGTTCGCGCCGATGAAGGCCAGCCAGAAGTGCAGCTTGCCAGCCCATTCCGGGATGATGTGGCCGGTCATCTTCGGGAACCAGTAGTAGACACCGGCGAAGATGATGAACACAGCGCCGAGTGACAGCACGTAGTGGAAGTGCGCCACGACGTAGTAGGTGTCGTGCAGGTACTTATCGACCGCCGAGTTAGCGAGCACCACGCCGGTGACGCCGCCGACGGTGAACAGGAAGATGAAGCCCACGGCCCAGTGCATGGCGGCGGTGAAGCGGATGGATCCACCCCACATGGTGGCGATCCAGGAGAAGATCTTCACGCCCGTGGGCACCGCGATCACCATCGTGGCGAACACGAAGTAGGACTGCGTCTGAAGCGACAGGCCGACGGTGTACATGTGGTGCGCCCACACGACGAAGCCGACGACGCCGATCGCGACCATGGCGTAGGCCATCGCAAGGTAGCCGAAGACCGGCTTGCGCGAGAACGTGGCGATGATGTGCGAGACGATGCCGAAGGCCGGCAGGATCATGATGTAGACTTCGGGGTGACCGAAGAACCAGAACAGATGCTGGTACAGGATCGGGTCGCCGCCGCCGGCCGGGTCGAAGAAGGTCGTGCCGAAGTTACGGTCGGTCAGCAGCATCGTGATGGCGCCCGCGAGCACCGGCAGCGAGAGCAGCAGCAGGAAGGCGGTGACCAGCTCGGCCCAGGCGAAGAGCGGCATCTTGTGCAGCGTCATGCCCGGGGCGCGCATGTTCAGGATGGTGGTGATGAAGTTGATCGCCCCCAGGATCGAGCCGGTGCCGGACAGGTGCAGGGCAAAGATTGCGAAGTCGACGGCCGGACCGGGATGGCCGGCAGTGGAGAGCGGCGGATAGACGGTCCAGCCGGTGCCGGCGCCGGATGCGCCGGGGGCGCCCTCGACGAACAGCGAGCACAGCAGGGAGCAGAAGCCCGCCACCGTCAGCCAGAACGAGATGTTGTTCATGCGCGGGAACGCCATGTCGGGCGCGCCGATCATGAGGGGCACGAACCAGTTGCCGAAGCCGCCGATCAGTGCCGGCATCACCATGAAGAACACCATGATGAGGCCGTGTCCGGTGACGAACACGTTGTACGTCGCCGGATTGGAGAAGAACTGCAGCCCCGGCTGTTCCATCTCCATCCGGATACCGAAGGAGAGGAACGCGCCGATCATGCCGGCGCAGAAGGCGAAGAGCAGGTAGAGCGTGCCGATGTCCTTGTGGTTCGTCGACAGGAACCAGCGGGCGAAGAACGACGGTTTATGGTCGTGGACCTCGTGGGCCTCGGCATGGGCTGCGGCTGTAGCCATGGATTCGGGTGCCTTGTGGATCTGACGGGTTCTATTCGGTCAACCGGACTTCAGCGGGCTTCGGCGAAGCTCGTTCCGTTGTCGATGCGCGCGTACTTCGTCTTCGCTTCATTCAGCCAGTCGGCATAGGCCTGCTCGCTGACGACGCGGACGACGATCGGCATGTAGGCGTGACGCTGTCCGCACAGCTCCGAGCACTGACCGTGGAAGGTGCCTTCCTTGTCGGCCCGGAACCACATCTGGTTCAGGCGGCCCGGTACGGCGTCGATCTTGAAGCCGAAGGCCGGCATCGCCCAGGAATGCAGCACGTCCGCCGCAGTGACCTGGATCTTCACGATTTTGCCAAGCGGCACGACCATCTCATTGTCGGTCTGGAGCAGGCGGGGCTGCTTGTCCTCGTCGATGTTGGCATCGAACGTGAAACCGCCGCCGGCCTCGGTCTGCGGGTACTCGTAGGACCAGTACCAGGCATGGCCGATGACCTTGACGATCATGTCGGCCTTCGGATCCGCCAGCTGCGTGCGCAGCAGGCGGAAGGACGGGATCGCCACGGCGACGAGGATCAGCACCGGCACGATCGTCCAGGCGATCTCGATCGCGGTGTTGTGGGTGGTGCGCGACGGGGTCGGGTTGGTCTTCTCGTTGAAGCGGAAGACGCACCAGAGGATCAGCCCCAGCACGAAGACCGAGATCACGAGCGAGAGCCAGTGCAGGCCGATCTCGAAGCTGAGGATGTCGCGCGCGTTCTCGGTAACCGGGATCTGCCGGCTCATCTCCCACGGCACCGGCTGACCGAATCCGGCGGCGAGCGCCCCGGATGTCGAGGCGAGCAGGGCGCCGAGGGCGGCGAGGCTCAAGGGTGATCGGGTGATCGTCCGCACCGTCCGCATCTGCCTCTCGTTGCTCCCCTGCAATTTGATTTCCCGTCGGACTTTCCCGTCTTGAATGAGCGCGGGATGGTGCCGACGTGACGGACTGCCGGTTGTGTCATCCGGCATGTATCCGATCGCGGCTTCAGATCACAAGGACGTGCCAGGTGCAACCGCACAAGCGTCGCAGAGGGTGGTTTCCGGCTGATTCGGGTGGCCTCTTAGACGCCTTGCACCGGTCTTTCGCTGCGTTCGATTCGCTAGCGTGGCTTCGTATCCGATGCGATCGCAGCACCGGACGGGCCTTTCGGAGCCGTGGATGTTGACGACACCCCAGGATTTTCCGGCCGAGCTGCCGGCTAGCGCGGTCCCGGCTCCGATGCAGGTCGTGGCCTACGCCGATGCCGCGCCCCGGGCGGGGACGCGGGTGCTCGCCGTCGAGGCGCCGGTCAACCTGGTCTACGGCAGCGTGCCGCATGCCGTCATGATGGCGTCGCCGGCCGACCTGGAGGATTTCGCCTACGGCTTCAGCCTGACGGAAGGGATCATCGAATCCGCCGACGAGATTCGCAGCACGCGCGTGGAGGTTGGCCCGGACGGGCTGCGCCTCCATGTCGAGCTGGCCCCCGGACGTCTGCGCGAGCACCTCGCGCGCAAGCGCGCCATCAGCGGGCGGACGGGCTGCGGTGTCTGCGGCATCGAGGATCTGGCGGAATTGCCACGCGCGGACATGCGGGGCACCCCCGACATCCAGGTCTCGCTCCCGGCGATCGCCCGGGCTCTCGCCGGGCTCGACGCGGCGCAGGTGCTGGGCGCCGAGACCCGCGCCGTGCACGCCGCCGCCTGGGCTCGGCTCGACGGCACCCTGGCGTCCGTCCGCGAGGATGTCGGCCGCCACAACGCTCTGGACAAGCTGATCGGCGCCGCCATGCGGGCCGGCACCGATCCAGCAGACGGTTTCCTAGTGATCACCAGCCGGTGCTCGTTCGAGATGGTCGAGAAGGCCGCGCGCCTCGGTGCAGCCGTGATCGTGGCGATCTCGGCGCCGACCTCGCTGGCGTTGGAGCGTGCCCAAGCGCACGGGATCACACTTTGCGCCATTGCCCGCGCGGATACGCTGACCGTCTTTACCGGCTCGGAGCGTCTGAGCCCCACCGACTAGAAGAGTCCCAGATCACGTCGCGATCGAGGTCGTCTCTCAGTCCTCGCGTCGACGCGCTCGCTTGCGTCGCACCGGTATCGATCTTGGGCGGCGAGCGTTCGGGCCAGCGCTACTGGGCTCCGGCGGGCTCTTTCTCTGAGGCGCCGGGGACGATCGTCGCACCGCCGATGATTCGCACCGGCTTCTTGTCCGGCGGCGGATCCTTCCAATCGGCAGCTGGGGGCTTGGCCGCCTCGGCAACCGTGCCCGCTGCGGGCTTGGCCGGTCCCGCCTGGGCCGGACCGGCCGGAGGCGCCTTTTCGATGGCTGCGGATTTCGGCTCAGGCACAGGATCCACCCTGGATGCCTCCACGGGGGCGACCTTCGGAGCTGGCGCCTCCGGAACGTTGCTAAGTGCCGGCTTCAGCTCCGGCGCGCGCCCAGGCGCCGGGGCCCGGGCGACCTTGTGGGGCGCCTCAGGCCGCGCACGGCCATCCGGATTCAGGCCATCGGGATTGAACTCGGGACGCAGTGCCTCCGGGCTCTGGCGGCGTGCCGGACGCGCGGCCCGAGCCGGGACGCCGTCGGGCATCGCCGGCCGCAGGAGACGCTGCGGCGCCGCATCCTCCTCGGTCCATCCAAAGCCGGCGCGCGGCTGCTCCAACCGGGCGTAGCTCTCGGGCGTACCGATGCGCTGGCGTCCCACGATCGCGCCGGCGGCCGGATCGACGAACAGACGGACCGGGGCGCCCGTCGGGCTCACGGCGTCGACGACGTAGACGCGCCCGTCGAACCGCGGACGGCTGACACCGCTGAAGCCGTGATCAGCCAGGCGCCATGCGATCACCCGTGGCGGCAGGATCTCGTCCTCGAAGGCGAATTGCGCGCGGGCGCCCTGGGAGAGGCCCAGCATCAATCCGCCCGACAGAAGGGCTGCACTGAGAACCCGCTGCGCTGCGCGGCGAGACGTTCCGTTCTCGATCATCACTCTGATGCGTTCCCGTTCTGGAGACCCGGCAGAGTATCCGGTTCCGGCATGGTCCGGGCCGGTTTGCCCAGACCTCGACCATGCCGGCGAGGTCGTTGCCCCGCATGCCGCTTGTGCTCGGCACAGGTCGTAGACCGCGTGATTCGGGCGAGATTGCGGAAGCGATTGATGAACGGCGGTTTAAGTGCAGTCGCGGATGCCGCGCCCGCATGCCCGCGCGATCCCTTGCTGAAACGGTTTCAATCTGCCAATTTCGCGACTTAGGACAGCAGAACTGTCCCATTGGCCGCGCATGCCGGCCGTCGCCGTCCCGCGCGCCAGCGGGAAGTCCGGCTGGCGGTCTCGAGCGCGCCAGCACGCCGCTCCTGGAGCGGTCCGGGTTTTCGATGAACGAAGGTCGACGGGCACGTCCTCGCGGGGACCGACCGGATCGCCTGCGGCATCGGGTCGGGACGCCGCACGGTTGCGACTCACGGGCATGAAACATGCTCGCGGGCCGAGGTGCGGCGAAGGGGATCGAGGGAAGGACGAGACGAAGCATGGCACAGCGCGGACCCGCCGAAGAGTTTGCTGCTTCCGAGTTCCAGGCTTCCGCCCCGCGCGGCGGCGCGATGCCGATCACGGTGCGCGATCCCGCTCTGCCCAAAGCCCAGGGCGCCTACGATCCGGCCAACGAGCGTGATGCCTGCGGCGTCGGCTTCATCGCCGACATGCACGATCGCCGGACCCATGCCATCGTTCAGCAAGGCCTGAAGATCCTCGAGAATCTGGACCACCGCGGTGCGGTGGGTGCCGACCCCAAGATGGGCGACGGCTGCGGTATCCTCACGCAGATCCCGCACGGCTTCTTCGCGGACGAGTGCTCGCGCCTCGGCTTCGAGCTACCGCCCGCCGGGCAGTACGCCATCGGCCAGTTCTTCCTGCCCAAGGCCGAGGAGCCCCGGGCGATCATCCAGGGAATCATCGAGGCGGCCCTGGCCGACGAGGGCCTGCCGCTCCTCGGCTGGCGCGATGTCCCGGTCGACCCCGAGGATCTGGGCGTCGCCGTGAAGGCCACCGAGCCGCATCACCGGCAGGTGTTCATCGGCCGACCGGGCTCCGTCTCCGACCAGGACACGTTCGAGCGGCGCGTCTTCGTCGCCCGCAAGGTGATCTCCAACAAGGTCTACGCCCTGGACGACCCGCGGGTGAAAGAGTTCTACCCGGTCTCCGTCTCGACCCGGACCATCGTGTACAAGGGCATGGTTCTGGTCACCCAGATCGGCGACTACTTCCTCGACCTGAAGGACGAGCGTTTCGTCTCGGCGATCGCCCTGGTCCACCAGCGCTTCGCAACCAACACCTTCCCGACCTGGCGCCTGTCGCACCCCTACCGGATGGTCGCCCATAACGGTGAGATCAACACGCTGCGCGGCAACGTCAACTGGATGGCGGCCCGGCAGGCGAGCGTCGATTCGGACCTGTTTGGCAACGACATCTCGAAGCTCTGGCCGATCTCCTACGAGGGCCAGTCCGACACCGCGTGCTTCGACAACGCCCTCGAGTTCCTGGTGCAGGGCGGCTACCCGCTCGCCCACGCCATGATGATGCTGATCCCGGAGGCCTGGGCCGGCAACCCGCTGATGAGCGAGGAGCGGCGCGCCTTCTACGAGTACCACGCCGCCCTGATGGAGCCCTGGGACGGCCCCGCGGCCGTGGCCTTCACGGATGGCCGCCAGATCGGCGCCACCCTCGACCGCAACGGCCTGCGCCCGGCCCGCTACATCGTCACCGATGACGGGCTGGTCGTGCTCGCTTCGGAGATGGGCACGCTGCCGATCCCCGACGAGAAGATCGTTCAGTCCTGGCGCCTGCAGCCGGGCCGGATGCTTCTGATCGACCTGCAGAAGGGCCGAATCGTCTCCGACGAGGAGATCAAGGGCGAGCTCGCCGCCGCGCATCCCTACGCCGACTGGGTCAAGAACACCCAGATCGTGCTGGAAGATCTCAAGCCCGTCGTGGCGCGGGAGACGCGCTCCGACGTGGGCCTGCTCGATCGCCAGCAGGCCTTCGGCTACACCCAGGAAGACCTCAAGCTGCTGATGCAGCCCATGGCCGTCACCGGCCAGGAGGCGGTCGGCTCGATGGGGACGGACACGCCGCTCTCGGCGCTCTCCGAGAAGTCCAAGCTGCTCTATACCTACTTCAAGCAAAACTTCGCGCAGGTCACCAACCCGCCGATCGACCCGATCCGCGAAGAGGCGGTGATGAGCCTTGTCTCATTCATCGGGCCGCGGCCGAACCTGCTCGACATGGAGGGCGCGTCCCGGCGCAAGCGCCTGGAAGTCCGCCAGCCGATCCTGACCAACGGCGACCTGGAGAAGATCCGCTCGATCGGCCATTTCGAGGACCGGTTCGACACCAAGACCCTGGACATGACCTACCCGGCCGAGATGGGCGCGCAGGCCATGGACGGGGCGCTCGACCGCCTCTGCGACCGGGCCGAGGCGGCAGTGCGCGGCGGCTACAACATCATCGTGCTGACCGACCGCGCGGTCGGTCCGGATCGGGTGCCGATCCCGGCCCTCCTGGCGACCGCGTCGGTGCACAACTACCTGATCCGCAAGGGTCTGCGCACCTCGGTCGGCCTCGTGGTCGAATCGGGCGAGCCGCGCGAGGTGCACCACTTCGCCTGCTTGGCCGGCTACGGCGCGGAGGCCATCAATCCCTATCTCGCCTTCGAGACGCTGCTGGCGATGAAGGACGAGTTCCCGCCGGATCTCACCGACGACGAGATCATCTACCGCTACATCAAGGCGATCGATAAGGGCCTGCTCAAGGTCATGTCGAAGATGGGCATCTCGACCTACCAGTCGTATTGCGGCGCCCAGATCTTCGACGCGGTCGGGCTCAACTCGACCTTCGTCGGCCGCGACTTCTTCGGCACGGCCACGACCATCGAGGGCGTCGGCATGGCCGAGGTCGCGGAGGAGACCGTCAGCCGTCACCGCGACGCTTTCGGCGACGCCCCGATCTACCGCAACGCCCTCGATGTCGGTGGCGAGTACGCCTACCGGCTGCGCGGCGAGGCTCACACCTGGACGCCCGACACGATCGCGACGCTCCAGCACGCGGTGCGCCTCAACGTGCCTGAGCGCTACCGTGAATACGCCGCGCTGGTGAACCGGCAGGAGAACCAGCTCAAGACCCTGCGCGGCCTGTTCCGCCTCAGGAGCGCAACCGAACTCGGCCGCCATCCGGTGCCGCTGGATTCGGTCGAGCCGGCCTCCGAGATCGTCAAGCGCTTCGCCACCGGGGCGATGTCGTACGGGTCCATCTCGAAGGAAGCGCACGAGACGCTCGCCATCGCGCTGAACTCCTTCGGCGGTCGCTCGAACTCGGGCGAGGGCGGCGAGGAGGTCGAGCGGTTCAAGCCGCTGCCGGACGGGCGTTCGCGCCGGTCCGCGATCAAGCAGGTCGCCTCGGGCAGATTCGGCGTTACGACGGAATATCTCGTCAACGCCGACATGATGCAGATCAAGGTCGCGCAGGGCGCCAAGCCCGGCGAGGGCGGCCAGCTGCCCGGCCACAAGGTCGACGCCAAGATCGCAAAGGTCCGCTACGCCACCCCGGGCGTCGGCCTGATTTCGCCGCCGCCGCACCACGACATCTACTCGATCGAGGATCTGGCCCAGCTGATCTTCGACCTGAAGAACGTGAATCCGTCCGCGGACGTGTCGGTGAAGCTCGTCTCCGAGGTCGGCGTCGGTACCGTGGCGGCCGGCGTCGCCAAGGCGCGGGCGGACCACATCACCATCTCGGGCTACGACGGCGGCACTGGCGCCGCGCCGCTGACCTCGCTCAAGCATGCGGGCGGACCGTGGGAGACCGGTCTCGCCGAGACCCAGCAGACGCTGGTGCTCAACGGCCTGCGCGGCCGCGTCGCCCTCCAGGCCGACGGCGGCATCCGCACCGGTCGCGACGTGGTCATCGCGGCCCTGCTCGGCGCCGACCAGATGGGCTTCTCGACCGCTCCCCTGATCGCGGCCGGCTGCATCATGATGCGCAAGTGCCACCTCAACACCTGCCCGGTGGGCGTCGCCACGCAGGATCCGGTGCTGCGCAAGCGCTTCAAGGGCACGCCCGAGCACGTGGTGAACTACTTCTTCTTCGTGGCCGAGGAGGTGCGCGAGATCCTGGCCTCCCTCGGCTTCACCAAGCTGGAAGAGCTCGTCGGGCGTTCGGACGTGCTCGACAAGGTCGAGGCCATCGCCCATTGGAAGGCGCGCGGGCTCGATTTCACCAAGCTGTTCCATCGCCCCAAGGTGGCGGACGGCATCGCCATCCGGCACGTCGAGAAGCAGCACCACCCGATCGACACGGTCCTGGACCGGCGCCTGATCGAGGGGGCCCGGAACGCCATCGAGACCGGCGAGCCGGTGGTCGTCACCGACGTGATCCGCAACTCGGACCGGGCCGCCGGTGCGATGCTGTCCGGCATGGTCGCCAAGGCGCACGGTCACGAGGGCTTGCCGGACGACACTATCGTGGTGAAGCTGTCGGGCACCGCCGGCCAGAGCTTCGGCGCCTGGGTCGCGGCCGGCGTCACCATCGAGCTGACCGGCCACGGCAACGACTACGTCGGCAAGGGCCTTTCGGGCGGCAAGCTGATCATCCGCCCGAGCGATGCGCTGCGGTCGCCACCCGACCGGACCATCATGGTCGGCAACACCGTGCTGTACGGGGCGATCGCCGGAGAGTGTTACATCCGCGGCTCCGCGGGCGAGCGCTTCGCGGTCCGCAATTCCGGCGCGATCACGGTGGTCGAAGGCATGGGTGACCATGGCTGCGAGTACATGACGGGCGGGGTCGTGGTGTCGATCGGCGAGACCGGACGCAACTTCGCGGCCGGCATGTCGGGCGGCATCGCGTACGTCCTTGACGAGGACGGCTCGTTCTCGGCCCGCTGCAACCTGTCGATGGTCGATCTCGAGCCCGTCGAGGAGGAAGACGACCTGATGCGCCGCTTCCACCAGGACGGCGATCTCGAGACCAAGGGGCGCGTCGACATCCTGGCCGACATGTCCGGCCACGACGAGGAGCGCCTCAGCCAGCTCATCACCAACCATCTCAAGTATACGGGCAGCCCGCGGGCGAAGCAGATCCTCGACGACTGGGCGAGCTTCCGCACCAAGTTCGTCAAGGTGATGCCGGTGGAATACCGCCGCGCGCTGCGCGAGATGGAGATGGCGCGGATGCCGGTGGCAGCGGAGTAAGGCTATCAGTATCGGCGCCCGTGCGACGCGGGCGCCGATCGCGGAATGACGGTTTAATAGGCTGCAGCATCGGTCGATCTGCGGGCCTCAAGGGTTGATCGATGGGCAAGATCACGGGTTTCCTCGAGTTCGACCGGCAGGAGCAGAAGTACCAGCTCGCAGCCGATCGCGTGCGGCACTTCCGCGAGTTCACGCTGCCGCTCGACGAGCACGACCTGACCAAACAGGCCGCGCGCTGCATGGATTGCGGCATCCCGTTCTGCCACGGCCCGACCGGGTGCCCGGTCCACAACCAGATCCCGGACTGGAACGACCTCGTGTTCCAGTCCGACTGGGAGGAGGCGTCGCGCAACCTCCACTCGACCAACAACTTCCCGGAATTCACCGGTCGCGTCTGCCCGGCGCCCTGCGAGGAGGCGTGTACGCTCAACCTCGAGAATCAGCCGGTGGCGATCAAGACGATCGAGCAGGCGATCGCCGACCGCGCGTGGAACATGGGCTGGATCAAGCCCGAGCCGGCGTCGATGCGCACCGGCAAGCGCGTGGCCGTCGTCGGCTCCGGCCCGGCGGGTCTCGCGGCGGCCCAACAGCTGGCCCGGGTCGGCCACGACGTGCACGTGTTCGAGCGCGAGCCGAAGGCCGGTGGCCTGCTCCGCTACGGCATCCCCGACTTCAAGATGGAGAAGCGCCACATCGATCGCCGCGTCCGGCAGATGGAGGGCGAGGGCGTTGTCTTCCACTACAACCAGAACGTCGGCGTGACCAAGCCGGTCGACGAGCTGAAGGCCGAGTTCGATGCGGTGATGTTCTGCGGCGGTGCGGAGGATCCCCGCAACCCGCAGCTGCCCGGGCAGGAACTCGAGGGCGTCCACTACGCCATGCCTTACCTGATCCAGTCGAACCGCCGCGTGGCCGCGGAGCCGATGCGCGGCAACGGCGAAGCCCCGATCCTGGCGTCGGGCAAGAACGTCGTCGTGATCGGCGGCGGTGACACCGCCTCCGATTGCGTCGGCACCGCGTTCCGCCAGGGCGCGCTGTCGGTGACGCAGCTCGACATCCGGCCCCGGCCGCCCGAGCGCGAGGACAAGCTGACGGTGTGGCCGTACTGGCCGACCAAGATGCGGACCTCGTCCAGCCAGGCGGAAGGTGCGGAGCGCGAGTTCCAGGCGGCGACGCTGCGGCTCGACGGCAACAAGAAGGGCCGGCTGACCGGCGTGGTCTGCGCCCGGGTCGACGCCAAGCGGCAGCCGATGCCCGGGACCGAATTCATCCTGCCGGCCGATCTCGTCTTCATGGCGATCGGTTTCGCCGGATCGGTGCAGAAGGGCTTGCTCGACCAGTCCGGCATCAGCGTCAGCAAGCGCGGGAACGTCGAGGCGAACGAGGAGGATTACCGCACCTCGGATCCGAAGATCTGGAGCGCCGGCGACATGCGCCGGGGTCAGTCCCTGGTTGTCTGGGCGATCCGCGAGGGCCGTCAGGCGGCCCGCGCCATCGACGAGGCCCTGATGGGTGCGAGCGTCCTGCCGAGGTGAGGTAGGTTCAGTCCCGGCGCTCGGTGCGAGCCCAGCGCCGGGATCACCACTCAGCCGGGGGGCCAGCGGAAATCGTCGGCGCGGCCGGGCTGGGGCATCGGCGCATTGCCGCGGACCAGCGTCCGCTCCACGGTGCCGAGGTTGTCCGAATCGCGCGGACGGCCGGTCAGCAGCGTCCCGCCGGGGGAGACCTCGGTGCGCCCGAGGGGCACGACCGGCCCGGCCGCGGGCTTGACCGGCAGCGCTGGGACGCCCGGAGGTTCGGGCAGGCTCGGCAGCATCGCGGTGATCTGCCGATCGATCGCCGCGGTGTCGGTGGGCTGGCCGGAACCGTCGAGGCTCGGACCGGGCGTCGCGCTCGGCGCCCCCGGCGCGATGGTCGCGGTGGGCGGCGGATCGGTCAGCGCCGGCGTGGCCGTTCCCATCAGGCGCTTCAGCTCGACATCGGCGAAATGCGCCAGCTTGCGGTCGCCCGCCTTGGTGAAGTGCACGCCGTCGGCGGTCCGCAGCTTGGCGATCTGACCTTCCGGATCCGGGCCCGAGGCCGCGTAGCGGTCGCGGTCGTCGACGAAGCCGGGCCAGATGTCGACATAGGTCGCGCCGGCCTTCGTCACGGTGTCCCGGACGATGTCGTTGAGGCTCGCGAGATCCCGGCTCAAGCTCTCGCTCTGCACCGGCGGAAGCCCGACCCAGACCAGCGGCACCTTGTGGTCGGCAAACACCTTCACGAGGGCCTCGACCCGGGCGCGGTACAGGGCCTTCCAGCGATCGGTGAGCGGATCGACGGTCTCGTCACCTTCACGGATCGGCTGGCGGTCGTTGGCGCCCAGCATGACCAACGCGTAGCGGACCTTAGGATTGGTGCGCAGGTAGTCTTCGGCGCTCTTGGGCCAATCGACCACGTCCCTGCGCACGAGTCCGCTGTCGCCCTTCGCCCGATCGACGACCGCGATGTCGGCGTTGTCCTCGAAGACGTCGTCCAGACCGTGGGCAAGGTGGTCGGCCAGCGAATCGCCGAACACCGCGATCTGGACGTTCGGCGCGGTCTTGGCGATGGCGGGCTTCGGCGCCACCGGCGCCCGTGCGGGCCGCTCCCGGCGCTTGACGGACGGCGAGGGCCGCTGCGCGTCCGCGTTTCCGATCGTGCTGCGCGGACGCGGCGCCCGGTAGGTGCGCTCCGGCGGTGGAGCGACCGGCTGGGGCCGGTCCTCCCACGGCCAGTAGAACTGCCGCGGCGCTTCCTGGGGCGGTGCGTAGCGGGGCTGGCGGGCGCTGGAGCCGTCGTCGCGATAATAGGCATCGCGCGGGCGCCGCCGCGGCGGGGCCTCGTAATAGGCGCCGCCCTCGGGCCGCTGATAGCTGTCGCCCCATTGTGCCTGAGCGGGTGTGCCGCCGACCAGGGACAGGCCCGCTTGGCTCAACAGGACGGCGAATCCGAGGATGGCCGGACGCGCCGTACGACGCCAGACTGCGACTCCCATGCAGATCCCGCACCTTGAAGGCGACCGAAAAACACCGGTCGGTAGGCGGCACTATACGGGAGACCGACTTGCGCGTCTAAACCCGCCCTCGGGGGCCGATTACCGCGCCGGATCGTGCCGGCCCTGGACGTGGGCGAGCAACGCCGGCGAGGCATACCCATCCGCCGGCAGGCCGGCCGCGATCTGGTAGCGCCGCACGGCGTCGCGCAGCTTCGGCCCGGCGCGGCCATCGGTCGGGCCCTCGTAGAAGCTGGCGGTCGCCAGACCTGTTTGCAGCGCGCGCAGTCCCGCACCGTCGAGGCGTGGTCCCGTAGGCCAGGGCGCCGCGAGCGCGGGGGCGCCGTCCAGGCGGTCGGCGAGGTGGCCGACGGCCAGCGCGTAGGAATCCGAGGTGTTGTACTGGCGGATCACCTCGAAGTTGCCGGTGATCAGGAAAGCCGGCGCCCCGAAACCGCCGGGCAGGAACAGCGCGGCGTCTCCACGCCCGGGCAACGGCTTTCCGTCCGTCCGCCCGACACCCCGCGCGGCGAAGCCGGAGATCGGCCCGGCATAGGCGGTCAGGTCGAAACCTTCGGGCAGACGCACCTCATAGCCCCAGGACAGCGTCGGATCCCAGCCCAGGTCCTTGAGATAGGCCGCGATCGATCCGAGCGAATCCGCTTCGCTGGTCCAGATGTCCCTGCGGCCGTCGCCGTCGAAATCGACCGCGTGGGCTAGGTAGGTGGACGGCAGGAACTGCACCTGCCCCATGGCCCCCGCCCAGCTTCCGCTCATGCGCTCGGGCGCGATATCGCCGCGCTGGAGGATCGCCAGGGCGGCCAGCAACTCGTCGCGGAACAGCGTGCCGCGATGCCGTGCCTCCGCCAGGGTGGCCAGCGCCCGGATCGTGGAAAGGTTGCCGGCGCTCGCGCCGAAATCGGATTCGACGCCCCAGAACGCCAGCACGATTGGCGCCGGGACGCCGTAGCGCGCCTCGATCGCCTTCAGCGCGCGCGCGAGGGTGCCCGCTCGTGCGCGTCCGTGGGCGATGCGGCCTGCCGAGACCGCGCCGACCAGGTAATCCCAGACCGGCCGCACGAACTCGCCCTGCTGGCGCGTCCGCGCCAGGACGCCTGGATCGGGTGCCGTGATGCCCCGGAACGCGGCCGCGAAGGTCTCGGCCGAGACGCCGCGGGCTTCGGCCTCCGGACGCAGGGACGCGATGAACGCCTGGAAGGCGCCGTTCGGTGCCGACGGCTTCGCGGCCCGGGCTACCGCGGGGCAGAGGGAGAGGGCGGCAGCGAGCAGGGCGCGGCGCGATGGCATCGCCTCAAGCCCCGGTTCGCGGACTGGATTTGCCCGTTCGGGCCAGCGACTGGTCGAGCCCGGTGGCCCGGTCGTCGCGCGGCACGATTCCCGTGCGGCCGGTATCCAGCAGGTCCCAAACCATGCGGCCGCCGATGGATCCGGCCCCGCCTGTCACCAGACCCGTCATGTCGTCCGCTCCGAAGCCGCTCCGAGGGAAGCTGCCGGGAGCCTTGCCCGAACCGGGCACGGGCAGGCAAGGCGCCCACCCCGCTTCATCGCGCGTTCAAACGCCCGGTGAGATATCATCTGGTAACGGCCACTTTAGGTGGTCGCAGACGGGATATTTACGGTGCTTTGCCTCATACTATCGACGTAGAGGCCTTGCGAAGCATCGTGTTAGGCTATCTCACTGCCTGAACCATTGACCGTGTCATCCCATTCTGTTTCCGAGGTTGCCGCTTGATGAAACCGATCCGCAAGGCTGTCCTGCCCGTCGCGGGGCTGGGCACGCGATTCCTGCCCGCCACGAAGGCGGTCCCGAAGGAAATGCTCACGGTCGTGGACCGGCCGGTCGTCCAGCATGTCGTCGATGAAGCGCGCGAAGCCGGCATCGAGCACTTCATCTTCGTCACGGGACGCGGCAAGGCGGTGATCGAGGACCATTTCGATATTGCCTTCGAGCTCGAGCACACCCTTCAGGAACGCGGGAAGACCGCTGCCTACGAAGAGCTGAAACGCGATCTGCCCAAGGCCGGCCAAACAAGCTTCACCCGCCAGCAGGCCCCCCTCGGCCTCGGTCATGCGGTCTGGTGCGCCCGGGAGATCGTCGGCGACGAGCCCTTCGCGGTGCTGCTGCCGGATATGCTGAGCCGCGGCTGCATGCAGCAGATGCTCGCAACCTATGAGCGCCATGGCGGCAACGTCATCGCGGTCGAGGAGGTGGCGCCCGAAGAGACGCACCAATACGGTATCGTCAGCGTCGGCGAGACCTACGGTCAGTCGTTCGAGATCACCGGCATGGTCGAGAAGCCGAAACAGGGCACCGCACCATCGAATTTCATCATCTCCGGCCGCTACATCCTCCAGCCCGAGATCTTCGGGATCCTGGAGCACGGGAAGAAGGGCGCCGGCGGCGAGATCCAGCTCACCGACGCCATGATCGACCTGATGGGCACGCAGGACTTCTTCGGCATGCACTACGAGGGCCGGACCTACGACACCGGCTCGAAGATCGGGTTCCTGACTGCGAACCTGGCTTACGCGCTGGAGCGGCCGGATCTCGCCGGCCCGCTGCGCGCCGAGATGGAAAAACTCCTGAAGCAGAGCTGAGGCCTTTGCGATTTGCGCGCTTGAGCCATGCATTCGACGCGCGGGCGGAGACGATTTTGCCCTTGCGTCTTGTGCGCCGCACTGTCATTTGTGCATTGCGAGATCGCGATGGCGTCGCGGTCCCGTAGCCCTTCTTGGGCGTTTCCTCCCTAGACTTCGGGCCGCTCCTTCGGGAGTGGCCTTTTTTCTTGTCTCGACCTCCTCGTTGCGTGCTCCGTCGATTGATCGACGGGCCCGTGGTCTCGCCGCGGCGGACCTTCCCAAGGCTATGGGTGAGGAAGGCCGTTTCGAACGCCGATTTTCGTGGCGGCGCCGGACGTGGACTGAGTGCAGCCTACTCGGCGGCGATCCGGCTGGGCGTAAGGTCACCGAGATCGGCCGCCACGCCGGCCACAACCGACCGCAGTGCCTTCACGAGGCTCGGGAAATCAGGCGTCGTCGTGAGGCTCGCCTCGTCCATGTACAACGCCCGGTTGACCTCTATCTGCAGAGCATGCCGCCCGAGGTTGGGCTCGCCGTAATGCTCGGTGATGAAGCCGCCCGCGTAGGGTTTGTTGCGGACCACCCGGAAACCCTTGGCGCGGAACGCGGCCTCGAACGCCTCGATCAGGCCCAGCGCGCACGCGGTGCCGTAGCGGTCGCCCAGGACCATGTCGGCCTTGATCTCGGTATCGCGTCCGAGACTTGAGGACGGCATCGAGTGGCAATCGATCAGGATGCAATGGCCGTGCGTCCGCGCCGTGCGCTGGATCAGGCCGCGCAGGACTCGGTGGTAGGGTTTGTACAGGGCCTCGATGCGGGCGATCGCATCGCCGACCGGCAGGCGCCGGGCGTAGATCTCCTGGCCGTCCGCCACGACCCGCGGAACGGTGCCAAGCCCGCCCGCGACCCGCATCGACCGGGTGTTGGCGAAGGGCGGCAAACGGCCGTCGAACATGCGTGGGTCGAGCTCGTAGGGCTCGCGGTTCACGTCCAGGAAAGCCCGCGGGAAATTCGCCCGGAGCAGTGGTGCGCCGAGTTCGACCACAGAGGCGAACAGGCGATCGACATGGGCATCCTCGGAGCGGCGCAGAGTGAGCGCGTCCAGGCGCGAGGCGGCGACGAAATCGGGGGGGTAGACGGCGCCGGAATGGCCGGTATTGAAGACGAAGGGCAGGATGTGCGTCGCCGGTTCTTCGACCGCGAAAGCCGGGGCGAAACCGAGGGCGTCGGGCTGTACCGTTTCGGGCGCGGTCATGGGTTGCGTGCACACCCCGGCGTCTGGAAAAGCGCGGCGGATACGCAGTGTGGTATGCGGATGATCGCCTGTCCACCCTGATGCCGACGGCCCACAGGGCCGTTTTCGAGACACGCGGCGCCGGCTGCGGGCTCCAATCCTAACACCTTGTTTACCATCGCGTCCCTTTATGGGATCAACATTTCGACTCGAGGGCTCGGAAACGGCCGATGAAAATCCTGCTGGCGGAAGACGACAACGACATGCGCCGGTTCCTGGCCAAGGCGCTGCAGAACGCGGGCTACGATGTCCTGTCCTTCGACAACGGCCTCTCGGCCTACAACCGGCTGCGCGAGGAGCCGTTCGAGCTGCTGCTGACCGATATCGTGATGCCCGAGATGGACGGGATCGAGCTGGCGCGGCGCGCCACCGAGCTCGACCCGGACATCAAGGTGATGTTCATCACCGGCTTCGCCGCGGTGGCGCTCAACCCGGATTCGAAGGCTCCGAAGGATGCCAAGGTCCTGTCGAAGCCGTTCCACCTGCGCGATCTCGTCAACGAGGTCGAGAAGCTGATGGCCGCCTGACCGGCCGATCGGCTCTGGATTCACCAGGGGCCGCTGCGGTTGCGGCTCGGTTCGGCTGTGACCACACGGGCATAGGTAAATCGACGGGCGTACTCCTATATGACGGGAGTTCCCGCGCGAGATGACGCCCGCCATGCAGCCGGTCACGATCTACACCACGGCCTGGTGCCCTTACTGTTCGGCGGCCAAGAGCCTGCTGAAGGAGAAGGGCGTCGCCTTCCAGGAAATCGACGTCGAGCGCGCCCAGGGTGGCCGGGCCGTGATGGTCGAGCGCGCCGGTGGCCGCACCAGCGTACCGCAGATCTTCATCGGATCGACCCATGTCGGCGGCTGCGACGATCTCTACGCCTTGGATCGTGCCGGCAAGCTCGATCCGCTGCTGACGGACAAGGCCGATGCCTGAGAGGCGCTTCACCGCCGCCTGCGTGCAGATGCGCTCGGGCCGCGACCCGGGCGCCAATCGCGACGCGGCTGTTGCCGGGGTGCGCGAGGCTGCCGACCGCGGCGCGCATTACGTCCAGACTCCCGAGATGACGTCGCTGGTCGAGCGCAGCCGCGAGCGCCTGTTCGCGCACGTCACCGAGGCCGAGCAGGATCCGACCCTGGCCGGCCTGCGGCAGACCGCCCGGGACACCGGGGTGATGGTGCATATCGGCTCGCTGGCGGTGCGGTCGGGCGACAAGATTGCCAACCGGGCCTTCCTGATCGGCGCGGACGGGGAGATCCTGGGGTCCTACGACAAGCTGCACCTGTTCGATGTCGACCTGCCGAGCGGCGAGCGCTGGCGTGAATCGGCCACCTATACCGGCGGCGCCTGCGCGGTGGTGGCGGCGACCCCTTGGGCGACGCTCGGCCTGACGATCTGCTACGATATCCGCTTCCCGGCCTTGTACCGCGCCCTCGCAGAGGCTGGGGCCGAGGTGCTCACCGCACCGGCCTGCTTCACCCGCCAGACCGGTGAGGCGCATTGGCACATCCTCCAGCGGGCGCGGGCGATCGAGACCGGCGCCTTCATGATCTCGGCGGCCCAGGGTGGAATCCACGAGGACGGCCGCGAGACCTTCGGCCATTCCATGATCGTCGATCCCTGGGGGCGGGTGCTCGCCGATGCCGGCGGGTCCGAGCCGGGCGTAATCCTGGCCGAGATCGACCTCGCCCAGGTCGCTGACGCCCGGGCGCGGATTCCCGCCCTGCAACACACGCGCGCGTTCACAATCGAGCGCATCGGGCCTCAGGTTCAGGCCGTACAGTAAGCAAACCCATGATCCGGTACAGTCTCGTTTGCGAATCCGCGCACGGCTTCGACAGCTGGTTCCCGTCCTCCGAATCCTACGATGCGCAGGCGGAGCGTGGGCTGGTGACTTGCCCGATCTGCGAGAGCGCGAATGTCACGAAGGCGCTGATGGCGCCCAACGTGGCCCGCAGCGATCGCAATGAGCGTCCGGCGCCGGCAGCGCCCCAGGCCGAAGCTCCGATGGCGATGATCGCGGAGCCCGAGCGGCAGGTACGGGCGATGCTGCGGGCGCTGCGCGAGCAGGTCGTGGCCAATTCCGAGCATGTCGGGACGCGCTTCCCAGAGGAGGCGCGCAAGATTCACTACGGTGAGGCCGAGGGCCGCTCGATCTACGGCGAGGCCAGCCCGGCCGAAGCGCGCGCCCTCATCGATGAGGGGATCGACGTCGCGCCGATCCCGATCATGCCCGACGACCGCAACTGAGGCGCACCGTACCGCGGGAGCTCAGGACCGCAGGGCTGCGGTGCCGGCGAACGAGGCCAGGACGAAGGCGACGACGGCGTTCGATCCGGCCAGGGAGATCCCGAGGATGCGCAAGGCCGCCACCGAGCAATCCACGACCTTCGTGTTCTGAAGCGCATTCAGGAATTCGCCGACCTGTCCCGGGTTCGCACCCGTGCCGCCGCCGCAATCGCTCGGGCCCGGCCAGAATCCCCATTCCGCGCCACCATGGTAGACGCCGAGCCCGGCGCCATACAGGAGCCCCAGGGCGGCGAGCCCGAGCGCCAGGCGAGCCGAGCGCTCGGGCGCGAACAGCGCGGCGAGCCCAAGGGGCAGGGCGGCGTAGAAGGGCAGGCGCTCGGTCAGGCAGAGCTTACACGGCGCATAGCCGTAGCCGTACTGCAGCACCAGAACGGCGGCCAGGACCAATGCCGAGCCGAGAGCCAGCCCAAGACCCGCCTTCTTGAGGCGCAGTGCCGACGCGAAGTTCATGGCTACAGGATCACCTTGAACAGCAGGAAGCCGAGGACGATCACGGCAACCGAGATCGCCACGACCACGTTGAGATGCCGATCGAGCACGCCGCGGATCTGAACGCCGTAGCGGCCCAGCAGTCCGGCCAGGATGAAGAACCGGGCCCCACGGGTGACGATCGACAGCACGGTGAACCAGAACAGGCTGTAATGGGCGAAGCCCGACGTGATCGTGACGAGCTTGTACGGAATCGGCGTGAGCCCCTTCAACAGGATCACCCAATGGCCGTAGCGGGCGTAGGAATCCTGGAAGGTCGCGGCCGAATTCTGCAGCCCATACAGCCGGATCAGCCACTCGCCGAGGGAATCGAACAGCAGCGCCCCGATCGCGTAGCCGACCAGCCCGCCGAGCACCGAGGCCACCGTGGCGATCGTCGCGTAGAGCCAGACCCGATCCGGACGGCTGACCGCCATCGGGACCAGCATCGCGTCCGGCGGGACCGGGAAGAACGAGCTTTCGGCGAAGGCGACGGCCCCGAGCACGTAGGGCGCGGAGGGCCTGCCGCTGAGCGCGAGGATCCACGCGTAGAGCCGGCGGAGCATTCAGGGTCCGGGTCGTGAGGAAGCGGCCGTCCTTTGAGCACAGGCGCCGCGCCTTGGCCAGATCGGCAGTGGCGGCAAAAAACCCGGCGGCGCACCCTTGGCGTGGAGGCCACACTTATGCGAAGAGCCCGACGCGCGCGGGTATGGCGGAATTGGTAGACGCGGGCGACTCAAAATCGCCAGCCGCAAGGCGTGGGGGTTCGATTCCCTCTACCCGCACCATCGTCTCGGCTTCCGAGCGATCGAGCAGCGCGCATCGGACCGGGCCTTTCGCTGCGTCGCCCATGAGAGTCTCCGGTTGTGGCCGCATCGTTGCTCACGCGCGAGCGCTTGCGTCGCGGCCCGTTCGCTCTGACGCCCGACGGATCATCCCCTATCTCTGCCGTCTACGCGGATGCAGGGTCCGCGTTGCGCCGGGGGCGGTATCGTGAGCCACAACAGACGCGTCGCGATCCTGGGCGCTGGAATGGCCGGCGCCACGGCGGCGCGTCATCTCGCCGAGGCCGGCCTGCCCGTGCAGGTGTTCGACAAGGGACGCGGCGTCGGCGGCCGCATGGCGACCCGCCTTTCGGGCACGATGCAGTTCGACCATGGCGCGCAATTCCTACGTGCGCACGGCGATGCCTTCGCCGCGCGGGTTGCCGACTGGGACATGCGCGGGATCACGGCGCCCTGGGGCGGGGCGATGCGCCGCGTCGGCGTGCCGGGCATGACCGCGCCGGTCCGGGACCTTCTGGCCGAACTTCCCGTGTCCAGCGGTACGACGATCACGCGTATCGTCCGCGACGAGGCGTCCTGGCGACTGACCGACAGCGCGGGCGGGCATCACGGCCCGTTCGCGGCGCTGGCGATCACCTTCCCGGCGCCACAGACCGTTACGCTGTTGGCGGCCTCCGGTTTCGCGATGCCCGAGATCCAGCATGTCTCCTACGCACCGTGCTGGTCGCTGATGCTCGCGGTCGATGAGGCGCCCACGGCAGCCCTGATCGAGCCGAAGGACGGTCCGCTCGGGCTCATCGCGACGGACTCGTCGAAACCCGGCCGTCCCGCCGGCATCCGCCTGACCGTACACGCGAAGCCCGATTGGTCGCGCGCGCATCTGGAACTGTCGCGGGATGCGGTCGTGTCCGAGTTGACGCGGGCTGCGGCGGCGTGTCTGGCCGCGCCGCTTCGGCCGAGCTACGCGGAGGCGCATCGCTGGCGCTTCGCCCAGGTCGAGACCGCCTTGGGTTGCCCCTGCCAGTACGATCCCGCGCTCCGACTGGGAGCAGCCGGCGACTGGTGTCTCGGGCCTCGGATCGAAGCGGCCCATGACAGCGGCCTGGCGCTTGCGCAGGCGATCCTCGGCGATCTCGGCCCGGCCGCGTGATCCCGCCCATCGCCTTCCACCCGGCCTACGAATCGAGCCTTCCGGCGGGCCATCGCTTCCCGATGCGCAAATATGGCCTGTTGGCCGAGACGCTGGTGGCCAAGGGGCTGGCGCCGCTCGGCTTCGTCACCCCGGAGCTCGCCGGGGCCGAGATCCTGGTCCAGGCGCACGACCCCGCCTACGTGGCTTCCGTCCTCGCCGTCGCGGTCCCGCCGGAGATCGAGCGCGCCATCGGCCTACCCGTGGATGCTGCCCTGGTCCGCCGCTCGCGCGCCTCCGTGGGCGGGACGCTCCTGGCCGCCCGCCTGGCCCTGGCCGAGGGGCTGGCCGGAAGCGCGGCCGGTGGAAGCCATCACGCACGGCGGCTCCAGGGTGCAGGCTTCTGCGTGCTGAACGACGTGGCCGTCGCCGCCCGCACGCTGCAGGCGGAGGGCGCGGTGAGGCGTGTCCTGGTGGCCGATCTGGATGTCCACCAAGGCGATGGCACCGCGGATTGCCTGGCGCTCTGCCCGGAGCTGTTCACGCTCTCGATCCACTGCGAGAACAACTATCCCGCGCACAAGATCGCCGGGGACCTCGATATCGGCCTGCCGGACCGTCTCGATGACGGCGGCTACCTCGACGTGCTGCGCGCCCGGCTGCCGCCGCTCCTCGACGCGCTGGCGCCCGACCTGGTGTTCTACAATGCCGGAGTCGATCCGCACCGCGACGACCGCCTCGGGCGGCTCTGCCTGACGGATGCGGGCCTGCTCGCCCGGGATCGGTTCGTCATCGCGCAGGCCCGCACCCGCGCGATCCCGGTCGTTGCGGTGATCGGCGGCGGCTACACCTACGATGTCGAGGCGCTGGCGCTGCGGCATTCACTGGTCTTCGAGGCGATGGCCGCGGAGGCTACGGCGGACTCCGCCTCCAGGTGAGGCCCGGATGCATCAGGTCCCGGCGGATGAGTGTGGACCGGCGGCCCGGAAAGGTTTTGGGAAGGGTCGCCGCCGAAGATCCGGAAGTCACGGATCGATGAGACGACGCCGGGCGGGCGTGTTGAACAGCTTCGCCCCAGGCAGACATGCTGAAGATCCAGTGACGCCATTGGGACTCAGCCATGCTTACGCGAATCTGGGAGGTCTTGAAGGCGACGATAGCGGCGGTGGCCCTGATCACCGCGGCTCTCGTCTCGGCGGACAAGCTCGATCGGCAGAAGGCGCCGGTGAATGCCGCCGCGTCACAGATCGAGCCTGTGGCGACCGGGGCGATCACGCCGGTCGCAAGACCCTGACCGTACGAGACGCGCTGCAGGATATCCGGCTGAGGTGCCGCATGGCGGTGACGATCCGCGGCGCTGCGGCAGAATAGGTCGGTCGCGCGATGGATATTTCGGTGTGTCGCGGCGTTCACGCCGCACTTCGAGGCTTGGCCGTTAAAGCCCATCCATCATCCGCCTGAGGATTCCCGTCGATGAAGTCCGCCACGTTCGCTCTGCTCGCCCTGATCGCCGGCGCAGCGCCCGCGCTGGCGCAATCCCGTGCCGACCGCGCGGCCTGCACCCCGGACGTGATGCGTCTCTGCGCAGCCCAGATCCCCAACGTGGCAGCGATCACGGTCTGTCTGCGCCAGCAGCGACCGAATCTGAGCGCCGGTTGCCGCACGGTGATGGACCAGTCGGACCGTCCGGTGCGGACTGTCTCGAACGGGCGGTAAGACCCGACATTACCAGCCGTTGATGCGCGGCCAGACTGCCCCGGTCAGCCCGCCGTCGGCGACGACATGGTAGCGGTCGTGCTGGGCGCCGGTGGCGCAAGCATGGTTGGGCAGGATCCGAAGCCGTGCCCCGATCGGCAGGTCGGGGAGGGGCGCTGACGAGCCCGGCCGGAGGGCCAGGATCCCGTGTTCCTGGTTCGCGTCCCGTACGATCAGGTCCGGGTAGGGCTGTCCCGTCCCGTCGCAGGCGATGCCGTAGCCCTGATCGATGGCCTGACGCGCCGTACCGCGGTCGCGGGACAGCGCCATCCAGCCGGCATCCGTGATGATCCAGCCCTTCTCCCGCTGGTGGCCGATCACAGTGGTCAAAACGGTCAGGGCGATCTCGTCGACCCGGCAGGAGCCGACGCCTGCTTGGAACAGGTCCCCGATCATGAATACGCCGGCCCGGACCTCGGTGATGCCGTCGAGGTTGTCGGCGTAGCGCGCGGTCGGCGTCGAGCCGACGCTGACAACCGGGCAGGGCAGGCCGGCGCCGCGCAGGATCGCGGCCGCCGCCACGGCGGCGGCGCGTTCGGCTTCGGCTGCCGCCTTCAGCGCGGCGGGATCGGTGAGGCCGTAGCTGTCGCCCGCGTGCAGCAGCACGCCGCGCAGGGAGGCACCGTCGGAGAGCACCCGGCCGATCGCCACCAGCGTATCCGCATCGCGCGGATCGACGCCGGAACGATGACCGTCGGCATCGACCTCGATCAGCACCGGCAGCGGGTCGTCGTTACGGCGGCTCCACGACGCCACGGCGTCGGCTTGCTCGGCCGAATCGAGCACGATGGCGAGGTCCGCATCCCAGCGCCGCCGGATCGCTCCAACACGGTCGAGCTTCTGCGGCGCGATCCCGACGGCGTAGATCAGGTCGCGCACGCCGCCCTCGGCGAAGTGCTCGGCCTCCCGGATGGTCGAGACCGTCGCGGGTCCGGACGGACTCGCCATGGCGATGCGGGCGACGGCGAGCGATTTCGCGGTCTTCAGGTGCGGCCGCAGCGTTACGCCCAGCCGGTCGAGCCCCGCCCGCATGGTCGCGACGTTGGCAGCCAGCCTGTCCGCGTCGAGGAGCAGGCAGGGCGTCTCGAGTCCGTCGAAGCCGTCCGCCCGTCCGATCCGCCCGTCGGCCATCCGCCTGCTCCCGCCTGCTCCACGCGGGCGCGTTTCTAGACTGCAGCGCCATCTCTGTCGCGCTCCGGTTACGAGGATTGACGATACTCGACGGACAGCCCCGGTTCGGTGGGGCTACGCGCAATCAGGCAGGTCCGCTGATCGCCGCGATGAAGGCTGAAGCGTCCCGGGCGACCTCATCCGCAGGCTTGCCGGGGCGATAGAGGCTCGAACCGAGCCCGAAGCCCACCGCGCCGGCCTGCCGCCAAATGGATACGCTATCGGGCGTGACGCCGCCGACGGCGAGCACGCGGGTGCTGGCCGGGAACACGGCCCGATGCGCCTTGAGCGCTGCCGGGGTCGCGATGTCCGCGGGGAAGAGTTTCAGGGCGGTCGCGCCGGCTGCGAGGGCGGCGAATGCCTCGCTCGGCGTCTGATAGCCGGGCAGTGAGACGAGGCCCGCGGCTACGGACGCGCCGATCACCGCCGGGTCGGTGTTGGGCGAGACGATCAGGGTCCCGCCCGCCGCCGCGACGTCGCCGACCTGACCGGGCGTCAGAACCGTGCCGGCCCCCACCAGGGCACGCCCGGCGAAGCGTTCGGCCAGCAGCCCGATGCTTCGGAGCGGATCGGGCGAGTTCAGCGGCACCTCGATCAGGGTGAACCCGGCCTCGACCAGCGCGTCGCCGATCGCGGGTGCCTCGTCCGGGGTGAGTCCGCGCAGGATCGCCACCAGGGGGCAGGCCGCGAAAGCGACTTCGAAACGGTCGAGGATCGTCATGCCCGCGCTTTCGAGATGGCCTGCCAGATGGCGTGGATGCCGGCCGTCGTGGCGCCGTCCGGCACGGCAACGGCATGGCCGCCAGCTTCCGTGATCGCAACAGTGTAGAGCGCGGCTAGCGCGCCGCCGCCGAGCAGGTGCACCGGACGCTCGGCCAGATCGGTGCGCGTGCCGACATCCGCGCCGATCATGAGGCCGCTGGCGTAGGCGGCGGCATCGTCAGGCGCCAGCCGGGCGAGCAGCACCCCAGCGCGGACCTCGAACAGGGCGGCGGCGAGGTTGCGCGCCTCGCGCCCGCGGCGGAGCCCGTCCCGGAAGGCGGGACCGTCCGCGACCGCACCGTCCAGCATGCCGGCCAGGATGCCGTGGGTGCGGACCAGGGCGAAGAGTTCGCCGGTCATCACGGTGGCGAAATCGGTGATCGCGCCGTCCACCGTGGCGATCCATTTGTTGTGCGTGCCGGGCTGGCAGAACAACGCCGTCGGCGGCGCGGCGCCGCTGCTGATCGCGCCCAGCACCTGGACCTCCTCGCCCCGCATCACGTCCGGCCGCGGGCCGCTCCGGAGCGCGACACCCGGGATGATCCGCACGTCGTGGGCGACCGCGAGGCTCGCCGCGGCGAGGTCCCGCAACGCTGCAGGCGCATCGATATAGGGAGCTTCGCGCCAGCCGCGCGTCGAGCCGACCATGCCGGCTGCGACCACGACCTGCGCGCCGAAGCGCTCCCGCAGCCGCGCGATGGCGCCGGGATAATCGTCGGGCGATAGCGCGAGGACGCCGCGATCGTCCTGCTGGGTGTCGATCACGACGCCCTCCGCCGACATCGCGTAGGCGCGCCGGTTGGTGGTGCCCCAGTCGACGGCAATGTAGGCCGCTTGGCCGACCATGCGCGCCCTCCCTGCCCGTGATTTGTATGAGTTACAGGCTCGGCCGAAGTCGGGTCAAGCGGCTTGCCGACACCCGGTCGGCCCGGATCGACCGGCCGTCAGATGCCCTCCGCGCCGGTATCATCATCCCGACGGGATGTTCGCCCGACCCCGGAAAGCATCAGCATATCATGAGCCGGGGATTGTCCCGCCGCGCCGAGCGTTTGCGATGGACTGTTCAGGGCCAGATCGGCGATATGGCAGGCAATAAATCATACGCGGGAGGGACGCGCTTGGCACGGGACGTGATCCTGGCGACCGATGGCTTGACGATGGAATTCAAGGGATTCCGGGCCGTCAACGGCGTTAAGTTGGAAGTCGAGCGCGGGACGATCCATGCGCTGATCGGCCCGAACGGTGCCGGCAAGACCACCTGTTTCAACCTGCTCACGAAGTTCCTGATCCCGACCGCGGGCACGATCCGGTACAAGGATCGGGACATCACCGGGCTGCGCGCCGCCGACGTGGCTCGGCTCGGCCTCGTGCGTTCCTTCCAGATCTCGGCGGTATTTCCGCACCTGACGGTCACCGAAAACGTCCGCATCGCGCTCCAGCGCCGGCGCAGGGGGGATTCGTTCGACTTCTGGCGCCCCGAGAAAGTGCTGCGGGCGCTCAACGGCGAGGCGTTGGCGCTCGTCGAGGCCGTGGGCCTGTCAGAGTTCGCCGACTCGCTCGCGGTGGAACTGTCCTACGGCCGCAAGCGCGCCCTCGAGATCGCCACGACCCTGGCGCTCGATCCCGAGATGCTGCTGCTCGACGAGCCGATGGCCGGCATGGGCCACGAGGACGTCGACCGGACGGCGCAGCTGATCCGGCGGGTCTCGAAGGATCGGACGATCCTGATGGTCGAGCACAATCTCTCGGTGGTCGCGTCGCTGTCCGACCGCATCACTGTTCTCGCGCGCGGACAGGTCCTGGCCGAGGGCGATTACGCCACCGTCTCAAAGGATCCGCGCGTGGTCGAGGCTTATATCGGGTCGGGACATGCTTGAGGCCGCCGTGAAGAGACCCGCGCCGGCCGCGGCGACCGATGCCCTCCTCACCGTCCGCGGCCTGGAGGGCTGGTACGGCGAGAGCCACGTGCTGCACGGCATCGACCTCGATGTCCGGGCCGGCGAGGTGATCACGCTGCTCGGCCGGAACGGCGCCGGCAAGACCACGACGCTCCGGGCGATCATCGGCATCCTGGGTAAGCGCTCCGGATCGATCGTCTATGACGGTGTCGAAACGATCCGAATGGCTTCGCGCAACATCGCCCGGCTCGGCCTCGGCTACGTCCCGGAGGAGCGCGGCATCTTCGCGAGCCTCACGGTCCACGAGAACCTGATGCTGCCGCCGCGGGTGAAGCCCGGCGGCATGACGGTGGCCGAGATCCACACCCTGTTCCCGAACCTGAAGGAGCGTGCGGGCAGCCAGGGCACCAAGCTCTCGGGCGGCGAGCAGCAGATGCTCGCCATCGGCCGGATCCTGCGGACCGGCGCCAAGCTGATCCTGCTGGACGAGCCTACCGAAGGTCTCGCGCCGGTGATCGTGCAGCAGATCGGCCGGACGATCCAACAGTTGAAGTCACAGGGCTACACCATCGTGCTGGTGGAGCAGAATTTTCGCTTCGCGCAGACCTTGGCCGACCGGCACTTCGTCATCGAGCAGGGCAGGGTGGTCGACATGATCCCGAATGCCGAGCTTGACGCAAATATCGACAAGCTTCACGCCTATCTCGGCGTCTGAGGCGGACGACCAATACCTGATCAGCGCCGGAGAACGGCGTCGGACGCTCGGCAAGCGGTCATCCGCTGCGCCGCTGGAGGATAGGAAGACCATGATGTTCGGACGTCTCATCGGGTCCGTGTCCCTCGCCCTCGCGGGTGCCCTGATGATGGGCGGCGCGAGCGCGCAGACGAACGTAAAGATCGGCATCCTGGGCGACCGCTCGGGCGCCTATTCCGACATCAGCGGCGAAGGCTCGGTCGTCGCCGCAAAGCTGGCGGTGGAGGATTTCAAGCCGGCAGAGCACGGGCTGAAGGTCGAGATCGTCTCCGCCGACCACCAGAACAAGCCCGATGTCGGGGCCGGCATCGCCCGGCAATGGTATGACCGCGACGGCGTCGACATGATCACCGACGGCGTGACCTCGTCGGTCGCCTTGGCGATCAGCCAAGTAACCAAAGAGAAGAACAAGGTCTTCATCGATACCGGCGCCGGGACCGCCGACCTCACCGGCCCGCAATGCACGCCGAACACGATCCACTGGGTCTACGACACGGTGGCGCTCGCCAACGGCACCGGCGGCGCCATGGTCAAGCGCGGCGGCAACACCTGGTTCTTCCTCACCGCCGACTACGTCTTCGGCCAGACCCTGCAGCGCGACACCAGCGCGGTAATCACCAAGAACGGCGGCAAGGTCATCGGCTCGGTCAAGACCCCGTTCCCGACCTCGGACTTCTCGTCGTTCCTGCTGCAGGCGCAGGGGTCCGGCGCCAAGGTGATCGGGCTCGCCAACGCGGGCACCGACACGATCAACGCGATCAAGCAGGCCGGCGAGTTCGGCATCACCGAGGGCGGCCAGGCTTTGGCCGGGCTCCTCGTGTTCTCCTCGGACGTGCATTCGCTCGGGACCAAGGTCGCGCAGGGCCTCGTTCTCACCGAGCCGTTCTACTGGGACCTGAACGACCAGACCCGCGCCTTCTCGGACCGGTTCGCCAAGCAGATGAAGGGCAACTCGAAGCCGACCGCCAACCACGCGGGCGTCTACTCCGACGTGCTTCATTACCTGAAGGCGATGGCCGAGCTGAAATCCGGAGCCGACGGTGCCGCTGTGGTCGCCAAGATGAAGTCCATGCCCACCGACGACCCGCTGTTCGGAAAGGGCACCATCCGCGCGGACGGCCGCAAGATCCACGACATGTACCTGTTCGAGGTGAAGAAGCCCTCGGAGTCGAAGGGTGAGTGGGACCTCTACAACAAGCTCGAGACGATCCCGGGCGATCAGGTCTTCCGGCCGCTCAACGACGGCAATTGCCCGCTGGTGAAGGGCTGACGGTGCGGGTCCGGCACGGAGGACGGCTATGACCACGATCTTCGGCGTGCCGACCCAGGCGCTGTTCGGACAGTTGCTGCTCGGCCTGATCAACGGCTCGTTCTACGCGATTCTGTCGCTCGGTCTCGCGATCATCTTCGGGCTCCTCAACATCATTAACTTCGCCCACGGCGCGCTCTACATGATGGGCGCGTTCGTGGCCTGGATGCTGCTGACTTATGTCGGGCTCGGCTACTGGTGGGCGCTCGGGCTGGCGCCGCTGGTGGTGGGGGCCTTCGGCATTCTGCTGGAACGGGTGCTGATCGCGCGCCTCTACAAGCTCGATCACCTCTACGGCCTGCTCCTGACCTTCGGGCTGGCGCTGATCATCCAGGGCCTGTTCCGCAACCAGTACGGCGTGTCGGGGCTGCCCTACGCGATCCCGGCCGAGCTGTCGGGCGGCCAGCGCCTGCCGTTCATGTTCCTGCCGAACTACCGGGCCTGGGTGGTGGTGGCCTCGCTCACCGTCTGCATCGCGACGTGGTTGGTGATCGAGAAGACCAAGCTCGGCGCCTACCTCCGGGCCGCGACCGAGAACCCGACCCTGGTCCAGGCCTTCGGGGTGAACGTGCCGCTGTTCCTGACCCTGACCTACGGGTTCGGCGTGGCGCTCGCGGGTTTCGCCGGGGTCCTCGCCGCCCCGATCTACTCGGTGAACCCGAACATGGGCGCCGACATCATCA
>NZ_VRVA01000079.1:0-25775 GCF_008039945.1 Methylobacterium sp. WL64 | reverse complement strand
TCTGCACCTGTTCGTCGATGCCTACAATCATGCTCGCAGGCTCAAGACCCTGCGGGGCCTGACACCAACTGAGTTCATCTTGAACGCCTGGACGAAAGAACCCAATCGCTTCAGGATCGACCCGTCACACCTCATCCCGGGACCATACACCCGCACGCTGGTGGCGTCGATCATCTGCAGATCGCCCTCGTAAGCCTTCGACACTGCAGCCAGAAGTCGGTCCCAGATGCCGCGCTTGCGCCAGCGCCGGAAGCGGTTGCCGCAGGTCGTGTAGGGCCCGTAACGCGCCGGGATGTCGGCCCACGGCGCACCCGTGCGCAGCCGCCAGAAGATCCCGTTCAGCACCCGTCGGTCGTCCACCCGATCCTTGCCGCGTACGTCCGTCGGAAGCAGCGGCTCGATCACCGCCCACTCTGCATCCGTCAGGTCAAACCGCGCCATCCTCGGTCCTCCATTCGGAGAACCAACGACGCCCCGACCAAACCGTGCCACCCGTTATGGGTTCACGACCTAGACTCCCGGGGCCCTGCGTTACCGACAGGGGAAGCGCTCGCGCAAGGCCTGCAGAATTGCCACCACCACACCACTACGCGCTTTAGCCGCTTGAGCCTCACGGCCCAATTCCGACAGGAATAGAATCCGGCCGCGGACCACAACCCGCAGCATCGACACGTCGAGTGCCGTTTCGGAACAAAATAGTCGTTTCTTTCCATTGCTCGCTAAAAAAGTATTTGCAATCTCAAGGGTGTCGGCAACTGCCTTGAGATAGGCATTGCTCTCGTTTGACTCGGCAGCTCCCGAGAACTGATCAAGAAGCTCGAATTGGCGCAACGACCAGGGCGCCGACTGCTCTGAGGGTACGGGGGAAGTTTTGCCCGTAAAGCCAGTCAGCAGAAGCGCCCATAATGGCAGACCGCGCAAAAAGCATATAAAAAGCGTACTCGTGGCACGAGCAATGATGAGACAGCTCGTATAGCACGGCTTCATCGGTATCATCTCTTCGCGAATACCCAAGTTTTCAACGCCGCATCCTAGCGGGATGCGGCCGACAATGGTCCTAGGTCAGCACGGTGACGCGCCCCCACGCGGCATCGACGCCCAACTCAACCGAGCGCGCTCCGAAACGCTTTCGTCGAGCGAAGCCGGGATCTCAACCGATATGAGTAGACGCTTATTCAGCGATGGAAGGGCGTGCCAAAACGATCCTTCATGGTCGATGGCACGAGTTGATTATTAACGGCAAGGTGCTGTCATGAGCCATGTTCCGCGCCCTTTCCACACAGACGTCCGGCTCTATTTTGGTGTTCAGCAGCTTCGCGTTGGCAGAGGTAGCTGTGCGCCTCCTCGATACCTTCCCGGCCTCGCGCATCGTATGGTACACTAACCTCGCCGTCTTTGCCCCATTTGAACGCTGTCGTGCGGTCCCGTCACCACTCGGCGCGTTCATCGGGCCGGGTACCCTGTCACTCTCCCTGATTCTCATTGGCCTCGCGCTCACCGCGCACGTCGTACGGTTCCGGTTGGCCGTCGCCGCCATTTCTCACCTCAGTCTCGCAGCGAGTGCGTGGTTAGCGTATGCGTGGTCCGCTGATGACATCCTCGGCCAGGTATCGGTCACGACGTTACGTACTCGGGAGGGTCTGGGCAGTTGCCTCGTTCTTGTCATGTTAGGAGTTTCAAGCGTCGGATGCGCCCTCGGTCATCATTCGTACGCCCGGGCAATCCGTTCATACGCAGCGGCACCCACACGACCGCGCGCAGTGTCGATTCGAATTCGCATTCGGGGTCAGCGTCATTCACAAAACCGATGCTTTTCCGCGATTCAGATCATATGAACATCGCTTTTCTCGTTGAGCTCAAAATTTTGAAGAAGTCTATCTGTAACGTCGATTACCCTCAGATTGCGGCCGGTTGCGGTAGATTGACGCTTCCACGCGCGACCGTATGCTTAGATGACGGTGTTTAGCCCGCCGCAGCACCCCGATCCTGGTTTGTCGGCGGAGGTGCTTGTCTTGCAGGTCCCTCGACCGCGTGACCATGGCTTCGATCGCCTGCACACCGGTATGAGCGACTCATCCGGCGATCTTCCGACATTGATCCACGGGACAACATATCCACAAGGCAGAGCGACGAGGATGAGGGTGAAGCGTGTCGGTTCGTATGGATCCGTGTTTCTTACGCTTGCACTGAGCGCTTGCCAGACGCTGGGATCTGATCCGGTCACGGCTGCAGATCCACCCGCTTTCTCAACCGGAATCTTGACGTCGAACGAAGCGAATAGACTCGGCAGAGCCGATCTTGCGGCTGGCAACTATGGCAATGCCGAACGTCATTTTCGAACCGCAGTTGAGGAAAACGCCACGGATGTGCCATCCTGGCTCGGCCTCGCCGCAGCGTACGATAATCTGAGCCGATTCGATCTCGCCGACCGCGCTTATAGCCGAGCCATAGCCCTTAACGGCGAGACGTTCGAGATAATCAATAATTACGGATACTCCTATCTGCTGCGAGGCGATCGCGGACGCGCCGAGCAGTACTTTACGCGAGCTCTCGCGCTCGAGCCGAACAATCCGGTCGCCCGCAACAACTTACGTATCTTGCGCTCAGGGGAGCGCCCAACTCGCGACGTTCCGATTTAAATATTGGTTTCCAGCGATCCATCTACACGACCCTGGATTGAGATCCGATCGACAAATCTCAACCCGCATCGTTCGCCAGCACCGCTCAAAGCAGCCAACACAATTTACGTACGAAGATCCGGACCCTCTCGTGGGATGACGTTTTATGACCAGTCCGTCAGACAGCTAAGCAATTGGGTAAACGGCGAGCATCGCGAGCGTTTGGGAGTGTCTGACGCTCACCTGGGGACCCCGATGTGGACTCCCGCCACCCTGCGATCGGCCCGTCGCCCGCACCGGCCGTGCATGCGAGAGCCTGCCGTATGCAACCTGCCTGAGCGACGCTGGATGAGTGGTGCTCACGCCGCTGCGGCGTGAACCGTCCAGCACAGGCCGCCGTGACGCTGGCTCGTGCGCGCGATCCTCGGTGGCTCCGTATATGTGCTGCGCGCAGGCTGCGCATGCCGGCACCTACCACCGGAGTTCCCCCTCCGAGAATGGTGCATCGCTGTTGCTTGCAGCTGTCGCAGGTAGGCCTGTTCAAGCCCATCGCTCATGCCGCCACCATGGCTGACCGGGAGCGGTTTGGACATGAGGCCAGCCCAACCGCGTGTGTCGGGGATGTGCAAGCGACGCGCTCGCGCGGCGTGGGCGTGGCAGGCCAGCGTGGTTACGAGCCAGCCTGGCGGATCGTCGGGCGCAAGCGCCATGCGCTGACCGATGGAAGGCCGCCTGCTCGAGGCTGGCGTCTTCATCGCCGACCTGCACGACAACCACGGCGGCATCGTCCTATCACGAGTCTCGCGCGGACCCTTCCCCATGCTGGCCCACTGCTTTGCAGATCGCGCCTACAGAGGCGAGCGCATCGGTACGGCCAAAACCATTGTGGTCGAGATCGTCGAACTGGAAGCCGGACAGAAGGGCTTCGCCGTTCAGCTCAGGCAGTAGGCGATCGAGCGCACACCCAGTTGGATAAGCCCCTGCTGCAGCCTAGCCCGCGACTACGAGGCAATCCCGTCCTCTGCACGCGCCTTCTTCGCGCTCGCGGCCGCGATAATCCTCGTTAATCCGGCACGCCGGAGCATCAAGAAACAGTTCCCGAGAAGCATGCGAGAAAAATACAAGCCAGAAGACGCGTCCCCATGCCGCAGGCGTTTGTGACGCCGGCTCCTTAGCATCGCTGACGGCGAAGCCATGCACTCACGTGACCGGAGGCGGAACGCGCTAGTCGAGCTCGGGAAAACAAGCATTTTCTGACTGTTATGCGCCGCACCACCAATCCGCGATCGGTAGCTTAGCGGTACACGCGCGGCGCGCCATTCGGGTTAATGCGGTGCGATGAAAACATGATCTCACGACAAAAAAGGGAGCTGAAAATAGTCTAAAATTGCCTTATGTTGTCTTTGACGCCAGAAGGATCGTCGCCAAGCGCTTGCCTAAATGCCACGCCGATCTATCCTTAACCTTCGGTAAACAAATCGTGAGGGAGAGCGTCCATGATTCAGAGGCATGATCAGCTGAGTGAAGCGCCGGCCCAATTGCCTGATCCCATCGCCGCAATGGTGACGGATACTAGTCTCGCAGCAGGGCGTCGTGCCTTCATACGAAGCCTCGGCCTGGGCGCGATGGGGGTGGCGGTGGCCGGAGCCGCGACACCGGCAGGCGCCCAACAGGCGGTTAACGATGTCGATATCTTCAACTTCGCTCTCAATCTCGAGTATCTCGAAGCAGAGTTTTATCAGCGCGCGGCTTTCGGTCAGGGGCTGCAAGCCAGTGACGTCGATGGTACCGGTACGCCCGGAACCGTATCAGGCGGTCGCCAAATTGCGTTCTCTGATGCCAATATTCGCAAGATTGCGGTGGAACTAGCCAATGACGAATTGGCGCATGTGCGCACTCTTCGTGCTGCACTCGGGTCGAATCGGGTGGCCCGGCCGGCAATCGATATCAACCTGTCCTTCACCCTTGCCGCCCGTGCTGCCGGCCTCGTTGGCCCAAACGATACGTTCGACGCTTACGCGAACGACATGAATTTCCTACTTGCCGCGTTCATATTCGAGGATGTTGGCGTCTCCGCATATCTCGGCGGCGGTCCTTTGCTTAGTGACCCAGCTAACCTCTCTGGGGCAGCACGAATTTTGGCCGTCGAGGGATACCACGCCGGCGCAATTCGGACCGAGCTCTACGTAAACGGCTTCTACTCACAGACCCAGGCAATCGCCAACGCGCGCAACAATCTAAATCCAGGCACAAATATCGATCAAGGCATCGGAGATGTAAATACCGCCAACCTAGTATTTACCAACCCGACTACGGGAGTGACGCCTGCACGGACACCGCAGCAGGTTCTGAATATCGTCTATCTGAACGCAGACACACGTCCGACGGGCTTCTTCCCGAATGGGCTTAACGGCACGATACGCTAACGCGCAATCTCCACCCATTCACGAACAGAGGTCTTTCCCGATGAGCGAGCACATTTCCTTTGCCGATCACGATAAAACAGATCCGCGGATCGATCAGGCGACAAACGTCAGCCTTGGAAGACGCGGGTTCATCCAGGCTCTCGGCCTCGGTGCGGCGGGCGCGGCGATTCTCGGACAGAGCGTGCTCCCAGCGGCCGCGCAAGCCGTCACAGATCTAGACATAGCGAATTTCGCGCTCAACTTGGAGTATCTTGGCGCGGAATTCTATCTTCGCGCCTCGATTGGCCAGGGCCTCAGCGATGCTGAAGTAGCCGGCACCGGCACGCTCGGTCCCGTTTCAGGCGGACGTCAGATAAGCTTCGCAACGAGATACATCGGAAACTTCGCCAACGAACTTGCCCGCGACGAGCGTGGGCATGTTCAAACGCTGCGTTCAACAATCACGAATGTCCTGGGTGGTACGCCGATCGCTCGCCCAGCCATTGATCTCGCGTTCGCATTCACGTTGGCGGCTCGCGCCGCTGGGCTTGTGGGTCCCACAGCCACCTTCGATCCTTATGCCAACGAGAACAATTTCCTGCAGGCGGCCTTCATCTTCGAGGATGTCTGTGTGACTGCGCTCGCTGGAGCTGCACCGCTGATCCAGAACAAGACGTTTCTCGCGACGTCGTCGGGTTTTCTGGCAACGGAAGCATATCAAGCTGCGGCCCTTCGGACCTTTCTGTATTCCCGTAACTTCTTACAACAGGCCGGTCAGATTTCAGCGGCCCGCGATGCGGTCGACGGACCGCAGGTCGATGATCAGGGCATCGGCGACAATGCTACGATCAACATCACGCCGACAGACGTCAACGGTCTAGCTTTTGCTCGTACGCCTCAGCAGGTTCTGCAGATCGCCTATCTCAACTCCGCCCGGACGCCGACCGGCTTTTTCCCGAACGGAGTGAATGGCAATATCCGCTGAGAAACGATAAAAAGGTGATACATACGCGCTCGCTTATATCGTGACACTTCGATCGCGGCGTGTTGCAAACTTGACGCAATCACGCCGCGATCAACTTCGGGATAAGTTATAGCCCGATATATATTCGATATAATACTGCATAAATTTATGCATAGCGGACAATGCAATCCTGGGGAGCTCGGAATTACGCGGCAGAACATTCAACACCGACCGAAATTATCGTACTTATCAGAGTAAGCCGCTCGCCCACTGGGATTAGTGGCAAGACCATTCTTTTAAAGTCTCTTCTCATGAATTCTACACAAGCCGCCCGGTATGGAGCTAGCCAATGATGCATCGTTCTTTCTAGCATGAGCCGCGGCTTGCTTATCACAGCTCAGCCAATCTCGAACGAAAGCGTAGAAATCGATTGACGGAATGCGACAGTTAAGAGATCTTTAACCAGGCCAGTTCGCCGCCCGGACGGGTGCGAGCGAACCGATGTCGAGGTGTACTCATGCGTACGTTGCTTCAGCGCTTTGTCCGGGACGAGGATGGGGCTGCCATGGTGGAGTACGCGCTTCTCGTAGCGCTGATTGCGCTGGTTGCCATTGTCGGGGTATCCGCAACGGGCACGAGCATCAACGCGCAGTTTGCCAAGATCAGCTGCAAAATCACCACTCCGACTGCGCCATGTGACCAGCCGTGAGACTGGCGCCTAGGATCTCGCTGCTCGCCGCGCTCGTCTGCGGCTTGCTCGCGGCCCTCCTGGCGCGTGGTCTCATGCAGGGCGGACCTGATCTCGCGCTTTCCCGCACAATCGTGGTCGCGCGCATAGCCGTCCCGCCCGGATCGCCTTTGACGCGCGATAATCTGCGCGAGGTGCCCTGGCGAGCGAATGAGCCGCTCGACGGCTCATTTGCTCACATCGACGACTTGGTGCGCGAGGGTCGACGTCTCACCTTGGCAAGTCTGCGACGCAATGAACCGGTTCTAGCCAGCCGGATCACGGCGCCGAACCAAAGAGCTACGTTGTCCACGCAGCTGGATGACGGCATGCGGGCCGTGGCCGTGCGTGTCGATGAGGTTCGTGGGGTGGCGGGGTTCGTGCTGCCCGGAGATCGCGTCGATATCATTCTCACCCGTGGTGAGAACGCCACGGGCGGCGATCAAGCTTTCGCCGACATGTTGCTTCAGAATGCCAAGGTACTCGCCGTCGACCAGATCGCCACCGAGGGTCAGGACAAGCCCACGGTGGCTCGCGCGGTCACCTTGGAACTCACGCAGGCGCAGGCGCAGAAGGTGGTTTTGGCGCAGGGTATCGGGCGGCTGTCGCTAATTTTGCGCCAGTCCGGCGAGAGCGGGGACGACGTGGCCAAGCGCGTGTCGGTGAGCGATCTCGGCCCGGATGCGAGCGCTGACCGCGATCGTGTCGCCGAACTCAAGAAGCAGATCGACGATATGAAGAGGGCGGACGACGCAGCGCGAGCGGAGGCTGAGCGGCACGCCGCGCGGCAGCTCGCCGAGATGGAGGCGCGAATGCGTGGCGAGTTTGGCCGACCGGCTATGAACCTCGGGGCTCCCCCCCCGCCCAAAGCCGCTCCGCCGAGCTCGGTCGTCAATGTCATCCGTAACGGCTCCAAGACCGAGCAGTATACGGTCGCCGCCGAGCGCTGACGCGGTAGTCCGGTAACCGGGGGAGTAAATCGCGCGTGCGCTGCTTCATCGTTGGCACCGATCCTAGCGAGGTGGCCCGCTTGGTGCGTCTGTCGACGGACTTGGGCTTTCCCGCGACGGTGCGCTCAGAGCTCGACGCGCTGCGAGCTGAACCGAGCCTCCGCGATACGGGCCGCGTGTTGATCCTCGTAGCCGGCGCGGGTTTGGCACAAGATGCGGGACGGTTGGCGGCTGACCTTGCCGAGCACGTTTTCGTGGTCGTCGTCGCGGAT
This sequence comes from Methylobacterium sp. WL64, assembly GCF_008039945.1. Lineage (NCBI taxonomy): Bacteria > Pseudomonadati > Pseudomonadota > Alphaproteobacteria > Hyphomicrobiales > Methylobacteriaceae > Methylobacterium > Methylobacterium sp. WL64. The sequence goes on along the minus strand of NZ_VRVA01000079.1, from coordinate 17,839 downwards.
GCGATCTCGGCAGGCGACTACAAAGCACTGGTACGCACCGGTTCGGGCGAGTGGGTGCAGTGGGGGAGCTCGGGATCCGAGCTGGCGGAACTCGCCAAACGTTTTGCCACACCGGCTCACGACGCCCGAGGGGCACACATCATCTGCTTCTTGCCCAGCAAGGGTGGCGTCGGCAACACTGCGCTGCTCGCCGAGGTCGCCGTTCACCTCGCCAGCCGACGGCCCGCCGGGCGGCGGAGTTCACCCCGTATCGCGGCCTTGGATTTGAACCTCCAGGGCGGTACCCTCGCCGACAGCCTCGATATCGAGCCACGCTTCGATCTCGCCGAAATTGCGGGCAGACCCGAACGCTTAGATGAGCAGTTGGTCGATGTCTTCAGGAGTCGCTACGGGGAGCGTTTCGACGTCTTTGCACCCCCTCCTCGCGAAATTACAGCTGCTGACATCGCCGCCAATCTGATCTTTACCTTCATCGACGCGATCAGCCCCCGCTATGACGCCGTGCTACTCGACTTGCCGCACGCGGCTTTCAGTTGGACCGACACCCTGCTTCAGGGCTCCGATGCAGTGGTGGTCACTGGGATCGCCACGGTGCCGGGCCTGCGGTGTCTCCGTTCGCGGCTCGAGCACGTCGAGAGCCTCGATGTCGGGGGAGACCGCCACCTCGCAGTCGTGAACGGGGTCGCCACAGATCTGATGGGCCGGTTCGTGCGTCGTCTCGAGATCGAGCGCGCCCTAGGGACGCACCGGAGTCTTATGGTGCGGCGCGACGTCACGAGCATGGATGCGGCGGCGGATTCGGGTCAGCCGGTGCTTGTGACCGCTCCCGATAGCCGTATCGGCAGGGATATCCGACGCCTCGCCGAGTGGGTAGAGGCGATCGCGGTTCGGCCGATGGCCGGTGCAGGCGACTCCCGGGAGAGCGCCGCGTGACCCGCACTCTATCCGAACGCTGGCGCGTCGGGAGTCCAGCGCCAATACGAGAAGCGGAGCGGCCGACGGCTGCAGATCCCGTTGCACCCGTCGCGCCGAGCCCCACCAACTCTCGCCCGGTCGCTGCGCGCGTCGTCCCGGCGCCACCGCCTACCCCAGCCCCTGGGGCGGCCCTTCTCGACGCGAAGGTACGCCTCCACGGGCGCATCATCGACGAATTCAACCTCGCGTTGATCGACAAACTTTCACCCGATGATCTCGGCCGGCAAGTTGCCCGGTACGTCGCAGATTACGCTCAGCGCGAGCGGCTCACGTTGAATCAGCGTGAGTTGGAGGCTTTCGCTGCCGAAATCGTCGATGAGATGATCGGCCTCGGGCCGATCGAGCCGTTGCTGAAGGATCCAAGTATTACGGACATCCTGATCAACGCACACATGTCCGTCTACGTCGAACGCGCCGGCCAGCTCCATCAAACACCCGTCCGCTTCAAGGACGAGGCGCACCTTTTGCGCATCGTCAACAAGATGGTCTCTGCGGTAGGCCGGCGGGTCGACGAATCCTCGCCGATGGTGGATGCGCGCCTCCCCGATGGCTCTCGCGTCAACGTCGCGATTCGCCCTGTCGCGGTGGATGGCCCGCTCGTCTCGATCCGGAAATTCTCGAAACGGCCGATCTCAATGGACCGCTTGGTCGAGTTCGGGGCGCTCCGGCCAGCGATGGCCGAGCTTCTGAAGGCGGCGGTGCGCGGCCGGGTCTCGCTCCTCGTGTCTGGCGGCACCGGCTCGGGCAAGACGACGATGCTCAACGCGCTGTCATCGTTCATCCCAGCGAGCGAGCGCCTGATCACCATCGAGGATGCAGCCGAGCTGCAGCTGCAGCAGCCCCACGTCGCTCGCCTTGAGACGCGCCCCCCTTCCGTCGAAGGTCGTGGCGAGATCCGCCAACGCGAGCTCCTCAAGAACGCTTTGCGCATGCGGCCGGACCGGATCATCCTCGGTGAGTGTCGCGGCGAAGAAGCGTTCGATATGCTTCAAGCCATGAACACGGGTCACGAAGGCTCGATGACGACGATCCACGCTAACGCTCCCCGCGACGCGCTATCACGCATCGAGCAGATGGTCGGGATGGCCGTGGCCAATATGTCGATGGCGTCGATTCGTGGGCAAATCGCCTCTGGCATCCAACTCGTACTCCAGCTCCAACGTATGGCGGATGGACGGCGCCGCGTGACTTCCGTTTCCGAGATCACCGGCATGGAGGGCGAGGTCCTACAGATGCAGGAGATTTTCCATTTTGTCCGCGAGGGCGTGGATTCAGGCGGCACCATCATCGGCCGCTTCCGTGCCACCGGTATCCGACCGAAGCTGATAGCCGAGTTAAATGCGCAAGGTGTCGATATGCCCGCGCAGATGTTCGACCCCCGCACGGCGCTCTGACGCACGCTGGGCCTATCAGCCTCGTCGGCATGGCGAGGGACGACACAGACGGCGGGAGTAGGCATGAGCGAGCCTTGGATGACTTACCTCGCCGTGTTCGTCCTCGTGACGGTAGCGGCGCACTTAGCTCAGGCGGGATTGTCGGGCCTGCTCGGTCAGCGGAGGCGTACGGGCGCTCGCCTCGGATCGCTTGTCGGCGCCGATATCGATGCATCCGAAGCGGTTCTGCGACGCACCGCTCGAGCGGGAAGTTCGCCGCTGACCCGGTGGCTGACGCGGCAGATCCTACAGTCGGGGACAACGCTCTCGCCTCTTACCCTCCTCGGGATCGGGTTGGCGCTGGCGTTGATCTCGTTCGTAATCTTGCCAGCTCCCCAGAACGCTTGGTTCCGGCTGGTGCTCGCCCTCATCGCAGCTGGGCTGATCATTCTCGGAGGCCTGCGCATCGCGCGAGCGCGCCGTATCGCGCGTTTCGGCGAGGCGCTACCCGATGTGCTTGATATCATCACCCGCAGCCTGCGGGCTGGCCATCCCCTGCAAGTCTCACTGGCTTTGGTCGCCCGTGAAACCCCTGCGCCCGCGGGCCCTGAATTCGCGCTCCTGATCGATGAAGTGAGCTATGGACGCAGCGTTTCCGAGGCGCTGGAGAACCTCTACCAGCGGGTTGGCTACCCCGAGCTGCGCTTCGTAGTCGCCGCGGTCACCATCGGTCACCAGACCGGCGGCAATCTCGGCGAAATTCTATCGCGGCTCTCGCGCACCTTGCGCGAGCGGCAGCGATTGACCCGTCGAGTGCGAGCACTCTCGGCGGAGGGGCGCTTCAGCGGCGTCGCGCTCAGCATCCTGCCCATCGCCCTCTTCGGTTTGATCAATCTCCTAAGCCCGTCTTATTACGCGGAGTTTTGGGCCAGTCCAGCCTCCGGCAAAGTCTTGGCGGTCGCCGTCATCCTGCTCGGTTTGGGCAATCTCGTCATCTTACGCCTCGTGAACCTCAAGGTTTAGCCGCCGTGAGATCCCTGTCCTTGGGTCTGCGCGCGGATCGATCGTGAGCGCTTTCTTCGTCACTCTCCTGGTCTTCGCCGCGGCCACCCTTCTGGCCTACGGCTCCTTGCGCCTCGCCGCGCACCGCGACCGCGTTCGGCGCAGGTTCGGTGCCCTGGCGATCGACGGGTCGCCCCTCGAGACGGCGCACGGCCAGCGCCCGACGCTCGATCCCGCTCGCCTCGGCCTCGACCCGGAGGCGCAACGCCACCTGCGTGTAGAGTTGATGCTGGCCGGGTATTTTAACCCGTCGGCGGTCGTAACGTTCTCATTGGTCCGCATCAGCCTTCTTGCGGCTTTGCCGCTCTTCGGCCTCGCGATCGGCGCAGCGACGTTGCCGGTCTTTGGTCTGACCGAGAAGGCAGCGCTGGCCGGCGTGCTCCTCGCCGTGGCCTACTATCTGCCACGCGCGTGGTTGAGCCGGCGGCGACGCTGGCTGGAGGGACGCTATCGCCTAACGTTCCCGGATTTCCTCGACATGTTAGTGGTGTGCATCAACGCCGGCTTGAGCCTTGAGGCGGCGCTGCAGCGAGCTACGGGGGAGCTCCGACGTGGCGACGCGGAGTTTCGCGCCAATCTCGATCTGATGGCTGGCGAGATGCGGGCGGGCAAAAGCACTGGCGACGCCCTCCGCGCCCTCGCTGACCGGCTCTCGATACGTGAGGCTGGCGCTTTCGCCGGTCTCCTCCAACAAACCCTCGAGCTCGGCACCGATCTGACCCAGGCGCTCACCGTGTTCTCCGACGAGATGCGCGACCGGCGAATGGCGATGGCCGAGGAGCGAGCTGCTGCGCTGCCGCCAAAGCTAACGCTGCCGCTGGGTCTGCTGATCTTTCCGGTGGTGTTGATCGTAGTGCTCGCGCCCGCCGTGATGCGCATCGCGCACGTCGTCGGGCCATGAAATGCCTCGGGTGATTGGTGGCCCGCGAGCCAAAGATTTTGGCAGACCTGTAACCGATGCTGCTCGCGGGCCGATGGCGCTCGGCGCCTGCGAGGACGGCGCGGCGATCCTCGAGTTCGTGCTCGTCCTTCCGATCTTGCTGGCGCTTCTCGGCGGCGCGTTTGAACTCGGACGAATTCTCCTCATCGATGCAGCGTTGGAGGACGGCGTGCATGGAGGAGCCCGGTACCTCGCCCGTGTGGCCGATCCCTATTGTCGTCCAGTCTGTTCGGCCGATGCCGCCTACGCCATAACGATCGCTCGCGAACGCATCCTTGAGAATACCCAACTGGCCGCGGCGAGGCTCCGCGTCTACCCTGTTCCCGACACCGACCTTGGCGTCATCGCGATGCGCGCAGAAGCCGACGTTTCGGTCGATTTGCTCGGTTGGGTCGGCCTCGCTCCGAGCGTACACCTCACCGCGACGCACCGGGAGAGCCGCATTGTCGAATGAGTTCGCGCCGCCTGGACGGACTAACGAGATCCTACTCGACGAGAGTGGCGCGGCCTTGATCGAGGCTGCGCTTATCCTGCCAGTGCTCCTCCTGCTCATTCTAGGTGCCGCCGACATCAGCCTCTACCTCTGGAACGCGGAGCTCGCCGCAAAGGCGGTGCAACTTGGTCTGCGTAAAGCGATCGTGAGCGACGCGATCGCGTCCGGCCCCGGGCTTGATCGGGCCGAGAGCGAGACCTACTGGAACGGTCTTCCACCGGGCCTGCGTTGCGCGCCGGCCGACCATGGTCCATGTCCGAGTTTTGCCGTGACCTGCACCCTCGCCGGGCCATGCTCGTGCCGTGGTGATGCTTGCCGGTTCAGTCCAGCCCCAAGCCGAGCCGGTCCCATCTTGGCGGCCATGCGCGCCATCCTACCAGGTATCAGCACCCGCAACGTCGAAGTGACTTACAGGACGAACGGTCTCGGCTACGTCGGCCGGCCCGTGCCCGTGCCGGTCGACGTGACGCTGCGCCTGGTAGGTTATGAGTACAGCCCAGTGTTCCTGGGCGGCCTGCTCGGCGCCGCACTTCCCCTGCGCGCCTCGGCCACGCTGCCTAGCGAAGACTTGACCTCACAGTGAGCGCGCTCAAGATAGGACGACGGCTCGCCCGGGAGGAGGACGGTTTCGTCCTCGTGTTCTACGCGATCGCAATTCCGGCACTTCTAGCGCTCGCCGGTCTCGTTCTCGACGCCGGTCGGCTGCTCGGGCTTGACAGCCAGAGCGCGGCTTTCGCGGACGCCGCGGCACTGGCGGCCGCCGCGCGTCTCGATCGCTCGGATGGTGCGATCGCGGCCGCCCGCGGCGCGGCGCGTTCGCTCGGCAACCGCCCCCGTTTCGCCGAGGCCGGGGGCGACCGCCTCACCTTTCGCTTCACCGCTGAGTTGCGCGATCTCGCACGTCCGGGCGCCGGTCTTCCGGACTCGGCCGGCGCGGCTGCAACCTACGTGGAAGTGACTACGGCCGAGGCGTCGCTGACCGGGAGCCTGCTGGCCTTGGTCGGAGCACGGCCGCGCCCGGTCCGCCGACGCGCAATCGCGGAGTCACAGTATTATGCCTGCGATGTGACACCTGCACTGCTATGTCATCCCGATCCTCGCGCATTCGCAGCCGGCGCGCGACCCGGGCGTCAGTTCTTGCTCCGTATGGACGGTAACCGAGCGGCGGGTTCGATCGCGCTGCTCGACCGGCCGGAACTCGCAGGCGGTCGCCAAAGTCTACGGGATCTGGCAGATGACTCGCCGGCCTTCTGCTACGCGGATGGCGTCCGACTCCGCACCACGCTCGCGTCGACCGACTTCGACGACGCGGTGAATGTCCGGTTCGACCGCTACCGCGGCCGCGCCGGACCGGTCGCTCCAGATCTAGCGGTCTTTCCGCCCGCCCCAAACGTGATCCAGGGCCGCTCTTACCAGAGTTGCGTCTCGCCCCTGAACGGATACAGCACCGCACCGCCCTTCACGCTGCCGCGCGATCCGGCTTTTCAGGGCCCTGTCCTGACCGGTCCTTGGGACAAAGGTTTCGGCGATTGGCACACCGCGCCGGCGCTCACAGGTCTCGGCGCACGCAACGCATTGGACGAGTACATATTCTGGAACCACGGGGATAAGTCGCCGGAGTTTCAGTCACGCTTGCGCGAGTCGTCGACCCGCTGGGGGCTTTATCGACGCGAACTCGGTCTCGATGCGAACCACGAGGACACGCCGGTGGATACCCGCGGCTACGCCGCTACCGCGACGATGCCGACAGGCGGTCCGCCGACGAGCCCAGTTCGGGAGCGTGCTGCACCCTTCTGCTACGCCGGCTCCCGTCCAGCCACGCAGGCACGCCGGCGTATCCTGTATCTCTCCGTCACCGATTGCGACGCCTTTCCCGGGTCGGCTCGGGCGGCCACGCTGTCGCGTTGGGTAGCCAAGGTGTTCTTAACTGAACCGGCTGATCTCGGAGCCGTCCTCGTGGAGTATGTTGGGATGCTGACGCCCTCTCATGATGACGGCAAGCTGCGTCACGTCGTACAACTCATTCGCACGGACTGAGAGCGTGGCGGCCAAGCTGTTACGCCGACTTGTGTCAACGTCGGACTGCATCGGCAACCGCCTTGCGACCATCTGAAACAGCTCAGCTCGAGCACTTGCGGCTTGACCTTACCCCCTGTTTGCCCCGGTTCATAACCGGAATCCGTTCTGGTTGGTCTTGTTGGGACCGGGTTGCAAACGCGTTTGGGGTGAGCCCGCTGAGGCCCGTGTGAGGGCGGGAGGTGTTGTAGTCCGCCCGCCACGCCTCGATGATAATCCGGGCCGCTGGCAGGGCTGATTATCGAGTGCGCTTCTAAAACGTCGACGGATCGAAAATGGGGTCGCACGGCGAACAACTTCGGACGCATGGATGACAAACGGCCTGAAAAGCCGAGCGGCGCCATGCAAGAAATTTGATGCTGTCCAAGCTTGCGACTCGTCGTTGTCGCTGGCGGACGCGATAGGCGAGACTAAGCTACGTCGGCAAAGCGATGCACGGGCGGTACCATGATGGGACCGTGCAGCGCGCAGCTCCAGAGATGTCAACAACTCCGGTAACGTCCGCCAACGGCAACCCCGCAAAGTTTGGAATGGGAAGTATCCTGACTTACCTTCCAGAGGAACCAAGGTGCGCGCTCGATGCGCTGATTGCAGCCGCTTCTATAAAAGTCATGGTAAGGGTAATCCTCAGATGGCACGGTGGGTCAAGAGTATACTTCTCAGCAACCTAGCCCTACTCACGAGTGGAGCTGCCGAGCTCGCACAGGCAGAGACCACATGCTCCGCGTTCCCTAGCTTCTCCCTGACAGTCGCCGGCGACCACAGGAGCAGTTTCGAAAGTAGCGAAAGAGCGCGTTGCAACAGAACCCGCGTCATAGCTGCGCTCGATTCTGCCGGCATACTGAGTGACCTAGCAACTTTCGACACAGCGAGCCAATTTCCTGCCTCGCGGCTGCGATCAACCGCGGCGGTGTTAGACTGGATTGTAAAGCAACCTGAAAAGTCGATCCTGACACTCGCGCGGTCAACCGCAGAGCGACCGCCTCAGCCGGGCGACGCTGTAAACGGCCCGTTCATTGTCTCCAAGCTTCAGGTCGGCCCCCTCGTCGATGCAAAGGGCCTAAACCCAATCTACTCCTACATGAATGAGAGCACGAGCCCCGGGCCGGGCGTATTCGGCCCCAGTCACGTCTTCGTCGTCAACCGGCTCGGCGGCAATGGCAATCGTGAGGCCGTCCATATCGAGGCCGATTCGAGCGTTGGACAGGTCGGGGATCAGATCGTGGGCGGATTGGCGGCCGGGCGTATAGTTGCTGGCAGTGGCACCGCATATGGTTGGAACCCCTATGCTCGCGTTGATGCAATCGCTGGTCCCGGCAGCCAAGCCATCGGCCAGGAGGTAAACGTAGATGTTCGTCGCGACGTTGCAGCAAAAGTCGGCGTTCAAATTGTCGACGTGACGACGTCTACGGGGGAGGGCACAAGCATCGACGCGGCCTTACTTTTCTCGCGGCAAACGGGGGCGAGAGGCTTCCAAACAGGCATCCAGTTTGGCTACAACGGCAAGGATCCGCAGGCCGCGATTGACGCAGGGTACGGAATCCGATCTGGCGGCACGCTAATCAACGCGTTGCCGACGACGCTCTCGTTGCAGGCGGGCCTTGACCTCTCGGGGGTCCAGAAACCGTTCACGGACGCTGCCGTCAAGCTCGCCGCGGGCAATACCATTCGATTTGGCGCGAACGGGATGGGCGGATCGGTAAGCTCCAGAACCTCATCCGAGGGCGGCTCAATCTTGTTCGACGCAAATTCCACGATTTTGGATTTTGGCGGCGGCCAACAGAACAAATTTGGTCCGACCGGCTATACGACAACCGGCTCGATCACCGAGGCGGCTCCGGCTACACCCGCTCGAAGTTCAGCGTCCTGCGCGGTCGGCCAGCACGCCTGGGACGCCAACTACGAGTACCGCTGCGTCGCGACCAACCACTGGAAGCGCGCTCCGCTCTCCGACTTCTAAGAATTTGGTCACGCGATTCGATGGGCTGGATCGGCGATGAATTTGCATGGTTCGCCCGTCCGGGCCTCAAGATGACTTCACTTCGAGTCAGACCGCGCGGGATACCACGTAGCAGATCGTTTGGGGGACCTCGCCGCTGATTAGCTCAAAGTGCGGTCGCTGCTGGCCGCGCCCTCCGGCGCCCTCGTAGCGGGGCTCTGCGGGCTCGAGTGTCGGATGGCTTCGTCGACACCCAGCCCCAGCAACACAGACCAGCGCGGCAGTTCGTCACGCAGCGCCCTCACGTCGACGTCCTTTACGGAGCCACAGATCAGCGACAAACCAATTCAAAACGTCAGACTGCACGACATCGTAGAATACATGCATGAAAATCAGCCCTCACCACATAAATTGATGAACGTTTGAATGTTATCCTGCAGCATCAATGGCAACATGTCCGCCAACCTCCGATCCGGCCAATCCCACCATCGGATCCGCAGCAACTGCTCGACTATCTCTGCAGGAAAGCGAAATCCCACAATCTTTGCAGGCGCGCCCGCTACGATGGCGTATGGTGGGACATCAGTGCGCACGACGCTGGCGGCGCCCACTACGGCGCCATCAGCGATTTGCACACCTGTCAAAATAACAGCTTTGGCACCGATCCACACATCGTTGCCGATTACGACATTTCCTCGAGCGACGTGATCCGGTCGCGATCCTGACGCGGTTGGCCAGCGCGCCGAAAACATGTTGAAGGGGTATGTCGAAACCAGATTCATTCGATGATTAGCAAGAACTATATCAACGTCCTGCCCAATAGAGCAAAATTTTCCGATGGATAGTTTGGCAAATTGGCTGCCAATGATCCGAGGCTTACCATATGAGTGGTCACCGAATTCGTGCCCATACCTGTCGGCCAAATTTTCGAGCGCGTCTTTGGTCAATACAAGTCCGTCTCGCCATTCCTCACCCTCGTTGGCAAATCGACCCTCTGATTTTCCGAATGCTATATAATGAAGGAGCGGGCATAATTCTCCTTTTTTCAAATCCGGATTTGAGCTGAGGTAATATTTTACATCGAATTCCGGACCTGGGCTGTAGTTATTCTGTATTCCAAAAAATATGAAGTGTTCGAAGCACTCACTGCTCGATAAGTCGGAACTAAGATATTTTTCCTTGTACCAAACGGAGTTAAACAATCCCGATCTTGAGATCGCATCTACTTGAGACTCGTCGAGCTTACCATTAATTACCTTCAAACCACTAATTTTCGTCATCTCTGCGCTCCCGCTGATTGGAACCACGCCCCTATGCAGAATAGGCGTTCGCCGCATCTCTCCGAGCCGACCGCGTGATGCTGAGCGTGAACAGCTCCGACACGGCCCCCATCTATTGGATGCGATGCTCTTCATACGGCGTGCCAGCACTTCAATCGCGTTAAACACCAAGCTATCGGCCCGAGCGTGGCAATATCGCGCTCGGGCCGATAGCTTGGCTGCTTTACCGCTCAATAGGACAGTCCACACTTTCGGCAAAGTAGTCGGCTTCGATTTGGGCAACTTGATGAGAGCATGATCGAGTAAACCGGCGCGAGGTACCGTGGGAGCCGGGCTCGTCCGATCTGAGGCTCCGCTGAGCAGCTGAGGGGTGTCCGAGGCATCAGTGCGTGCTACAGTGATGGGCGACCACCCGTTGACCTCGGTAGGAGCCGGCTAATGGATTTGGCCCCCGAACGGTAAGCCGCTAGATATTGGATCAAGCTCCAACGGCCTGGATGGCTCCACTCACGCGTGCCACTTTGTACGCCGCAAAACTGCTGTGAATGACGTTATCGCCCAGCTCCGGCATGATGATCCGCGTGTCGCAGACCCTGATCAGGGATCGATTACTGTCTGCACCCAGCAAGCTATTTTTGCCGCGCAAACCATCGTCTACTAGCAATCTAGTTATGAAATGCAGCGCATGAAAAAAATTTTATTTCAACCGATAGATGCCCTTGACATTGAAGATTTTCGAGGTCTCGTGCAGCAGAGTGGTATGTTTGATCCGTCCTGGTACTTGGATAGGAATCACGACGTCAGGAGCTTAGGACGCGACCCGCTAGACCATTTCTTGCGGGATGGGGCAAGGGAGGGCCGGGACCCGGGACCTGATTTTGACACGGCTCATTACGTCAAGCAGCACTCGGGCATCGACGAAACGGGTCTGTCGCCGTTCGAGTATTGTTTGCGGTTTGGTCAACACGCGAGCACCGCCGCTACGGAGTCGGACGCGCCCGCCGTTGACACGGCTTCGTTCGCCGCACGCGTGTGTGCAAGCGGCCTCTTCGACGCCGATTGGTACCTTGCCCACAACCAGGATGTCCGGCGCAGCGGGCGAGATCCGCTCGAACACTTCGTTGCTGATGGAGCGTGGGAGCGCCGTGATCCGGGACCAGACTTCAACACCACCGCCTACATCGAACGCGCCGGAAGCGTCGATTTTTCCGTGACAAGCCCGTTTGAACACTACCTCAACGCGGGCGAGGCGGCGGGGCGTACGGGTCAAACGCTCACACAGGATCAACAGTTTCGCGAGCTGCTTCGGGGTAGCGGGCTGTTCAACGAGAGTTGGTACCTCGCACACAACCCAGACATCCGACGGAGCGGCATCGAACCCTTCGACCACGTCGTCAGGTTCGGAGCGGCGGAGGGGAGAGACCCGGGTCCGGGCTTCCAGTCGGTGTTCTACGCCGAGCAGAACCCAGGCGTCTTCGCTTCCGGATTGTCGCCATTGGAGCACTACCTGCGCGTTGGTCGAGCGGCAGGAGCCACTCCGAAGGGCCCCGATGCGTACACCCGGTGGATAGAGCGTTACGACGAGCTCACCGCGTCCGATAGAGAGAGGATCGATGCCGATGCAGCAGCGTCATCGTTCCCCCTCCTCGTGTGCCTCCACGTTCTGCCGGACGGTGCCGGCGATACCGACGGCCTTCGTATGTCGCTTACGGCACAGATTGGCATCGCCCCTGAAATTCGGATCGTCGCGCTTCAGGGCGGGTCCAACACCCCGGACCGCGCCATCGATGACTTGCCGGATGATGCGATCCTCGTCCTGTCGAGCGGTCAGGCGCGGCTCCGGCCGCATGCGGTCTACGTGCTCGCCAACGTATTGATGCGCGAGCGCGCCGCCGCGGCCTACAGCGATCATGATCACGAATCGATTTCAGGTCAGCGCACGAGACCTGTGTTCAAGCCGGAGATGTCCCCTGACTTCATGGCGCGGCAGCCCTACGCCGGCCCAGTCATCGCCGTCCGTATCGATTCTGCCGGTCGGGATCGGATCGCCGCGGCCCTTACGATGGCCGCCCGGGGCGACCCGAGCGCCGCGTTCGCCGCACTCCTTTTGGGCTTGGATCCGGTTCGGGTAAAGCGCGTGCCGCTGCCGCTGTATTCGCTGCCCGCCCGGGTGGACGCGGATGAGGACGCTCGAGATGTCGGGGCGATCGCGCCTGTCCTAGCCGATGATCAGGTGGAAGCGCCAACACTGGCCGGCGAACTGCCGCAGGTGGTCATCGTCATCCCGACGCGCGACCGCTGCGAGATATTGAAGGCCTGCATCGACAGCCTCCTCGTCCACACGGATTATCCACCCGATCGCTTTCGCGTTCTGGTGGTCGACAACGGCTCGCGCGAGCCCGACAGCCTCACCTACCTCCGACAGCTCGCCGAGCACCCGCGCTGCATGGTCGTGTCCTCGCCCGGCCCGTTCAACTTCGCCAAAATCTGCAACGACGGGGCGGCGGTCGCTGGCGGCGAGGTGCTGGTCTTCCTCAACAACGACATGACGGTAATCGCGCGGGATTGGCTCGCCGCGCTGATCGCCCCCGCCGTGCGCTCGGAGATCGGCGTCGTTGGGGCCCAACTTCTCTACCCGGATGACACTGTCCAGCACGGGGGCGTGCTGTTGGGCCTTCAGGGTGTTGCTGGCCATCACCTTCAAGGCGTACCAGCGATTGACGCGCGTCGACGGGATATCACACGCGAACTGACCGCGGTGACCGGTGCCTGCCTCGCCGTCCGACGCACGGTGTTTGAGGAGATCGGCGGGTTCGACGAGGCTCTGGCGGTAGCCTTCAACGACGTCGCGTTGTGCATGCGGGCGCATGAAGCCGGGTATCGCAACCTCTACCTTGCCCGGCCGCTTCTCTACCATCACGAGTCGAAATCGCGCGGGTACGACGACACGCCGGAGAAGCTAGCCCGCAACCGTCGGGAGGCGATCTACGCGCGCGAGCGCTTCGCCCGTTATTTCCGCGACGACCCGGCGTACAACCCAAATATGTCCCTGCAAAAACCGGGTGAACTCGCTGCCTCCCCGCGGGTGGTGCGACCCTGGCGAAGATCCCCCGCACGCCGGCGCGCACTTATCCTGTCGGTCGGACATGGGCTAGGCCACGGCGTTGGCCGCGTGGTTGCGCTGCAGGTCGAGCGGTTGCTCGCGCGTGGTTGGAATGTCGCTGTCGGCGGCCCGGTCGCCAAGGGAGATCGGCTGTACCCGAGTTGCCAGCGGGTCAGGCTCGAGACCGCCGCCGACGCCGCGGCCTTCGCCGTCGCCGAGGGCTTCGACTGCGTGATCGCACACACCCCGCCGTTCTTCTCGGTCACGCGTTACCTGGGGCACAGGCCGCTGTTCTACGCCTACGATCATGGCGAGCCGCCCCCGGAAATGTTCGACGACCGCGTTGCCCGCGAGAATATCGACTGGGAGAAGCGGTTCTGCGCCCCCGTCGCGCACCGCGTCTTCTGCATCTCCAATGCGATCCGTGCGCAGCAGTATCGGCGCGATGCGGTCGTCCTGAGGAATGGCAACAGCCATCTCGCGACTTGGTCGGCCGAGTGGGCCGGCCGGCGGGCGAGCTTGCGGCAACGGTTTGGCTTCGAGGGGCGCTTCGTCGTGCTCGACGTGTGTCGGTTCCACCGGGGCGAACGGCGCTACAAGGGAGTCGACGCGTACGCTTCGCTCGCCGCGGAGTTCCCTTACGTCGCCCCGGCCGCGGGCCGGAACGCCGTGTTCACGCTGGCTGGTCGCGGCGACGAGGAGGACATAGCTTTCGTACGGGCCGCCGGGCTCACCGTGTTCCCGAACGTCAGCGACACCGAGATGGCCGAACTCTACGCCGCGAGCGATCTCTACGTGGGCCTGTCGCGTTGGGAGGGATACGACCTCGGCGTCGGTCAAGCGCTGGCCATGGGGCTCGATGTCGTCGCCTCCGATATCCCAGCCCACCGCGAATTCGGTGTGCCGGTGGCAAACTCGACGCCGGAACTATGCGAACTGGTCGGAGCGGCGTTCGAGCGTTGGGACCCGGAGGCGGTCGGGCGCGCAGCCCGTATCGATGACTGGGATGAGCCGCTAACGCGGATGGTCGATTTGATGGAGGAAGATCTTGCGGCCGATGCAGCGAGGTCGTGGCTTTGAGCGAAGGCACCATCCGCGGCGCGTCGCTCGTACGGCTCGCCCTTGCTGCCGTCCGGCGCCACCTGCCACGCCGTTTCGAACCGGCATCACCGGTGATACCTCCGGTCCCTCCCTCCGTGCCGCCGGTTCACGTCGAACGCCGCGACCTCTGCTTGGCCGATCTCAAGCCCGAAGAACTCCGTGCTCTGATCTCCGAGTTAAATGAGCGCTCAGAGGAGGTCGGCTGCGTGGTCTTTCGCCCCCCGGGTGAGCATGCATGTGTGGCGACGATCTTCGCTGGAAACCTCGAACGCTTTTTCATGCTAGCGGCCGCACGCGAACTGCGCTGCCCGGTGATCTATATCCAGGATACCCTCAGCTGGTGGTATCAAGGATCGACGCTCCTGCCTGCCTTGGATGAACTGTGCCGTATGGTCATCGTCCCAGAAACCGGCACGGCGCGCGCGCTGCTGTTCGGGCAGTCATCCGGTGCCTATGCGGCGCTGGCTGCGTCCGTATGGCTAGGCGGCTCGACAGTGGTAGCGTGCGCGCCGCAAACTTTCTCGGACGGACGGCTAAAGGACCGAATCCGCTTCGTCGGCGTTCGCGCCCTGAAGACCCCTGATGACCTGATTGATCTACGAGACCGGCTAGGAGCGCAGCTTGACCCAGAAGCGATGCGCGCGGTTGTGATCGCCGCCGGCGAGCTCGACAACCCAGCTCACGCTCACTGGTGGGGGGACTACCTGCACATGCTTCGATTGGCCGAGGTCCCTGGCATCGAACTGTTCGTGGTGAATGCTAACACGCACGTGCTCGCCCACGGCCGCATCAATCAATTCGCCGGCTTATTGAACGAGTTATCTTGCAGCATCACATACAATGTATCAGTAAAAAACGATATTGTTATGCAATTCCTCCAAAAGGAATTTTTTAAATCTTTGTAGCATAGCGTGATTAGAAATTGACCTGACCGGTTCCTTGGACCGGGCCGGTTGCGAGGCTACTGCATTGTCGCGCCCGCGTCATTACAGCTGATGGCATGGTGCTGCTCGACGTGGTTGGAGCTCTGATGCCGATCACCTCACGGCGATCTGAGGCCAAGCGCGAGAAATGGCTGACATCGCGGTAGAACCGACTACGGCCTGCGAGACGTGAACAGGACGGCCGGCCCGTTCGGGTGGCCTGGCTGATTTTCAATGAGGTTTATATTTGACAGCCCAGCAGCCGCAAACGCCCGCAACATGTCCTCTGACGTCAGCCACGCGGCCGTCGCATCGATACCGCACCAGTGTTTTTCAGCTTTAGATCCATATCGATGCGACCAGTAATTGACCTCAATCCCTAGGCGCGTAACCCGTTCCGCAGCGAACGTTACAGGGTGGCGCTCCGAGTTATAGACGTGAGTCCAGACAAAACATGCGTCCGCTGTCTTTGCGATGGCTTCAATTAGTTCGACGGGATCGACCATGTGGTAGAGCACCCCCGAGCAGTAGACGAGATCGAAACGCCTGCGGTTCTCGTGTAGAAAGGCCACGATGTTACCAAGGAGGAATCGCGATCGATTAAGAGCCAGCAACTCTTTCACGACGAGGCATTTCAGCCACGCCTCGGCGCTCGCCTCCACACAGGTAATGCTTTCGGCCCCCATCTGCTCCAGCATGTACGTGTGCGCAGCCTCCACAGGGCCGATCTCCAGGATGTGCATACCGCGATACTCGTTTCGTCCCAGTGCCGTCGCCGCGAGTTGGGGGCGAGGATCTTGTGTGAACAATGAGTTAGGGCCGGTCCCGTCCACGCCGAGCAATGGACCCAGGTCACATGCCCAACGATCACGGAATACGTCTACAGCCGTCTGCGCAGATGGGGCACGAGCTTAGAAGTTGATCAGATTTGCCATGTTAAAAACCTGCCCCAATTCGGTGATCTAGGTTCGACATTAGTGCATCGTCGGTCTGGAGTTGACCCGGTTTGTGGTCCACGGCCTATGCAAGTTCTCGGGCTGTTGAGGGTCCCCCGGATTTTAGTCCGGCCGAAATGTGAGCCTCCGGGTCCCACTTGGCGCCCCGATGCACTTCCGTTAGGGCGAATTCCTGGGGCGCTCGCCACCCCAGGGCTGTGTGAGGACGGCCCTCGTTGTAGTGCCGCCGCCACGTCTCGATCTTGCTCCTCGCGTCGGCCGACGACAAGAACCAGTTCGCGTTCAGGCACGCGCCGCGCAGGCGCCCGCTGAACGACTCGACCAGCGCGTTGTCGGTCGGCTTGCCAGGCCGCGAGAAGTCCAACGTGACGCCGTTCTCGTAGGTCCAGCGGTCGAGTGCTTTCGAGACGAACTCAGGCCCGTTATCGACCCGAATCGCGCACGGTGCTCCGCTCAGCAGCGCCAAGCGGTCGACGACAGCCACGACCTGCTCGCCTTTGATGCCCTGGTCGACCTCAATCGCCAGAGCCTCGCGCGTGAACGCATCGACGACCGTCAGGGCCCGCAGCCGGCGGCCGTCGAACAGCGCGGCGGGGACGACGTCCTTCGAGCAACGCTCGTTCGGCTGCAGTGCGGCGGGCCCACGCTTATGGTGTGCCGGGGGGCACGTGCCGGCGCGGCCGCTTGAGTCGCAGGCTAAGGCCCTCATCCCTGGAGAGGCGGGAGACCCTCTTATGGTTAACCCGCCAGCCCTCCCGGCGCAGCAGGATGTAGATCCGAAAGTAGCCGTAGCGCCCGCGGCTCTTGGCCAGATCGCAGATGCGCATCCGCAGCGGTGCTTGATGGGGCTTGGTCGAGCGGTAGCGGATGCTCGACCGGCCGGGGACTATCGGAAATTCCGTGTGTGAGCGGCGGGTTGAACATCAGGCCGCCATGGCCCGGGTGAAGCGCTCGCCGAAGATGACGGCGAACTGCGCCTTGGCCATGACCCACTCACGTGGGCCCATCTTCCACGCCTTCTCGGAGCGGTTCAAGACCAGGTAGAGCAGCTTCAGCGCGGCCTCGTCGGTCGGGAAGTGGCCCCGGGCGCGCACAGCCCGGCGCAGCGTGGCGTTCAGGGCCTCGATGGCGTTCGTGGTGTACAGGATCCGACGAACCTCGCCGGGGAAGCCGTAGAACGGGATCACCTCGCCCCAGGCCCGTCGCCAACTCTGAGCGATGGCCGGGTACTTCCGGCCCCACTCGCCCGCCTCGAAGGCAGCCAAGGCCGTCTCGCCGGCGGCGGCATCGAGCGCACGGTAGATCTCCTTCAGCGCCCCCGCCACGAGCTTGCGGTCCTTGTAGGAGACGAAGTCGAGGCTGTGGCGCAGGAGGTGGACGATGCAGGTCTGGACCAGCGCCTCGGGGAACACCGCCCGGATCGCATCGGGGAAGCCCTTCAGGCCATCGACCACGGCCAGGAGCACGTCCTCGACGCCGCGGTTCCTGAGCTCGTTCATGACCCGCAACCAGAACTTGGCGCCTTCGTTCTGCTCCAGCCACAGGCCGAGGATCTCCTTGGATCCGTCGGCGCGCACGCCGAGCGCGATATGGACCGCCTTGTTCCGGACCACACCCT
>NZ_VRVA01000078.1:0-27184 GCF_008039945.1 Methylobacterium sp. WL64 | reverse complement strand
CCATAATCCGCTATCCGGCTCTGTTCGCGCGAGGGGCCACCAAACCACAGGCCGGAGCCTGTTGCACGCCCGGTCGCCGGCCGGAGACTTCGCGGTCGGACGGTTTCGTCAGGCCCCCGGGGGGACCGGCGCGGGGCCGCAATCCCGCGGCCAGCTACGCACCCGGCACCGTGGTCCGATGCAGCGAATGCACGCTGGTCTTGTTTTCAATCGTTGTAACCCCAGTTACGACAACACGATGACGCTCACCGCGCCAGCCGTCGAGGCCGGCTCGGGCGGGTCGCCCCCGATGCCGTTCCGCGAGACGCCAGTCCCGGACACGCGAGACGGGGCCGCCGCCTGAAGGAGGAGCGTTCGATCCTCCCTCTCTGCCGAGGCGCCCGCGCCGACCGTGCAGCCTGCTTATTGAGCCGATCACCCCCATGAATCAACTCGTCCGCATGTCTCAGATCGGTGATGCCGAGGGCGTCCAGGAGCCGTCGGCGGACCTGCGCGTGCCCTTCGCGCAATCCGGTGCCTTCGTGTGCAAGTACATCATCGGCGAGCCGAACGACCGTGCCGTCTGCTGCGGCGCGCCGGTCGCCGACGGCAAGAGCTGGTGCGCGTTCCACCGGCGCATCGTGTTCGAGCCGACCCGTCCCGGCCGTATCCGCTGAGCGTCTGATCGATCAGGTTCCGCGCTGGCCGTCACTGCGTCCGCATGACCTGGATGACGGCGGGCGTGATGATGACGACGAACAGCACCGGCAGGAAGAACAGGATCATCGGCACGGTCAGCTTGGGTGGCAGGCTGGCCGCCTTCTTCTCCGCGTCGTTCATGCGCTGGTCGCGGCTCTCCTGGCTCAGCACCCGGAGCGCCTGGCCGATCGGCGTGCCGTAGCGCTCGGCCTGGATCAGGGCGGTCGCGACCGACTTGACCGGCTCCAGCCCGGTGCGCAGCGACAGGTTCTCGTAGGCCTGCCGCCTGTCGGGCAGGAACGACATCTCGGCCGTCATCAGGGCGAGTTCCTCGGCCAGCACCACCGAGGACGTGGCGATCTCGGTGCTGACCTTCCGGAACGCGTTCTCGACCGCCATCCCCGATTCGACGCAGATCAGCGTCAGGTCGAGGGCATCCGGCCAGGCCCGCTTGATCTCGGCCTGCCGCTTCTTGGCGGTGTTGACCAGGAACAGCTCCGGCGCCTTGATGCCGATATAGGCCGCGCCGATCACCATCCCGATCCGCATCAGGTAGGTGGCGTCGATGGCCTCGAGCACGAACAGGTAGAACACGGCCGCGATCACCGAGGCCACCGGGACGATCAGGCGGAAGAACAGGAACGTCGTCTCGGCGCCCTGGCCGCGATAACCCGCCATCATCAGCTTGCGCTTGGCCGTATCGGTGCCGAGCCAGCGGTGCAGCTGGTACCGGTCGACGATGGACTTCATGTAGGCCTTGGGCGCCACGCGCAGGGTCGCCCGGTCGTTCGGCCGGGCCCGGTCCGCCTGGCGCTCCCGCCGCCGGATGAGCTCGCGCTCGTCGCTGACGATCTTCATCCGCTTGGCGAGCTTGTCCGACTCGAAGAAGGGCTGTGCCACCGCGAAGGCGGTCGCGCCCGCCGCGACGGCGGTCAGCAGCGTGCCCATGAAGCGGGGATCGAACAGCTTCTCCGCGATGGCGTCGATCATGGGACGGGATCCGGATCCAACGGGGCTCAGAAGTCGAAGGCGATCATCTTCTTGATCGTGAAGACGCCGATCGACATCCAGATCGCCGCCCCCACCAGCGCGATCGTGCCGACATCCGTCGTCCAGAGCAGCGAGATGTAATCCGGGCTGGTGAGCGTGGTGATGCCCGCCACGCCGAAGGGCAGGCACGCGATGATCGAGGCCGAGGCCTTGGCTTCCATGCTCATCGCCTGGACCTTGCCGCGCATCTTGGCCCGGTCGCGCAGCACCACCGAGAGGTTGTTCAACGCCTCCGACAGGTTGCCGCCGGATTGCTGCTGGATGTTGATCACGATCGCGAAGAAGTTGACCTCGGCGGTCGGCACCCGCTCGAACAGGCGCGAGACCGCCTCGCCGAGCGAGAGACCCATCGCCTGGGTCTCGATCACCGTCCGGAACTCGCTGCGCACCGGCTCCTCGGCCTCGCGCGAGACCATGCGGAAGCAGTCGCCGACGGGGATGCCGGTGCGGATGCCGCGCACCACCACGTCCACCGCGTTGGGCAACTCCTTGTTGAACTTCGCGATGCGCCGGAGCCGCAGGTGGCGCAGCAGCCAGGCGGGGACGCCGAAGCCCCCCGCGAAGGCCGCGCCGGCCGCCGCCACGGGGCTGTCGGTGACGATGAACAGCAGCAGGCCGAGGATCGCGGCGCAGCCCCCCGAGACCGTGTAGAAGGTCCGCTTGGTCCAGCTCAGGCCGGCGCGGGCGAGCTTCAGCTCCAGCGTCGCCGTGTTGGCGTTCTTGGCCTTCGCCTCGATCTCGCTCAGCGTCTTGGCGACCTGCTCCCGCCGGTTGACCGCGACCCCGCGCACCGCCGCCCCGGAGGCCGTGACGCCGATCGACTTCAACCGCTTGCTCGCCCGGCGCTGACCGCCGAGCAGCGGCAGCACCGCCACGTAGGCCACGGCCGCCACGGCGATGCCGATCAGGCCGGCGGCGAGCGGGAGCTGGGACGAATCCGCCATGGTCACGCCCCGTCGACGATCTCGGCGGCGTCGAGCGCCTCGCCGAGCCGGCGGTCGAGGCCGTAGTAGCGGGCGCGCTCCCAGAATTTCGGCCGGCCGACGCCGGTGGAGCGATGGCGCCCGATCAGCTTGCCGTTCGGGTCCTCGCCGACGATGTCGTAGAGGAAGATGTCCTGCGTGGTGATGACGTCGCCCTCCATCCCCAGCACCTCGGTGATGTGGGTGATGCGGCGGGAGCCGTCGCGCAGGCGCATGGCCTGGATCACCACGTCGATCGAGCCGCAGATCATCTCGCGCAGGGTCTTCGACGGCAGCGTGAACCCGCCCATCGAGATCATCGACTCGATGCGCGACAGACATTCGCGCGGGCTGTTGGCGTGGAGCGTGCCCATCGAGCCGTCATGGCCGGTGTTCATCGCCTGCAGCAGGTCGAAGGCCTCGGGGCCGCGGACCTCGCCGACGATGATCCGCTCGGGCCGCATGCGCAGGCAGTTCTTGACGAGGTCGCGCATGGTGACCTGCCCCTGGCCCTCCATGTTGGGCGGGCGCGTCTCCAGGCGGACGACGTGGGGCTGCTGGAGCTGCAATTCGGCCGCGTCCTCGCAGGTGATGACCCGCTCGTCGTGCTCGATGAAGGCCGTGAGGCAGTTCAGCAGCGTGGTCTTGCCCGAGCCGGTGCCACCCGAGATGACCACGTTGCAGCGCGACTGGCCGATGATCTTCAGGACCTCGGCACCCTCCGGGGAGATCGCCCCGAAGCGCACGAGCTGCTCGAGGGTCAGCTTGTCCTTCTTGAACTTGCGGATCGTCAGGGCCGGTCCATCGATGGACAACGGCGGTGCGATAACGTTGACGCGGGAGCCGTCCGGCAGGCGCGCGTCGCAGATCGGCGAGGCGTCGTCGACCCGGCGGCCGACTTGGCTGACGATCCGCTGGCAGATGTTCATCAGCTGCTGGTTGTCGCGGAAGCGGACATTGGTCAGCTGGATCTTGCCGTCGACCTCGATGAAGGTCCGGTTGGCGCCGTTGACCATGATGTCGGCGATGTCGTCGCGGGCGAGCAGCGGCTCCAGCGGGCCGTAGCCGAGCACGTCGTTGCAGATGTCGTCGAGCAGCTCTTCCTGCTCGGCGATCGACAGGACGATGTTCTTGAGCCCGATGATCTCCGTGACGATGTCGCGGATCTCCTCACGGGCGGTCTCGGCGTCGAGGCGCGAGAGCTGCGTGAGGTCGATCGCCTCGATCAGGGCGCCGAAGATCAGGCTCTTGGTCCGGTAATAATCCTCGGAGCGCAGGTTCTCGACCGCCACCGGGGCGGCGGGCTTGGGCGGCGGCTTGGGCGCCGGGGCGGAGTCGCGCAGCACCGGCGCCGTCGGCACAGCGGCCCGCGCGTGCGGGACCGGTGCGGGCGCCGTCGGGGCGGCTCCGGATTGTCGCCTACCAAACATGGGTCAGCTCCAAGGCGCCCGCGCGTGGCATCGTCCCGGCGACGGTCTCGCGCATCACGAGGCCTTGCGGCCGGCGAGCTTGGCCAGCAGCGGCTCCAGCAGGCTCGACTTGCTGCGCCGGGTCTCCGGGCGCCCGAGGGTGACCGCCGCCAGGTCGTTGAACAGCTCCGCCACCTTCGAGCCGGCCTGGATCTCGGCGATCATCTGGCCGTTGTTGGCAGCGGTGCCGAACAGGGTCGGCTCAAACGGGATCGTGGCCGCGATCGGCGCGTCCAGGGCCTTGGCGAACTCGGCCGTGCCGATCTCCGGCCGCTTGGCCATGCCGACGCCGTTGAGCAGGATCCGGGGCGGCTGGTCGTTCGGGCGACCGTGCTTGAGCGCCCCGAGCAGGTTCTTGGCGTTGCGCAGGCAGGCGAGGTCGGGCCCGGCGACGATCAGGATCTCGTCGGCCGCGGTGAGCACGCGCTTCGACCACGCGTTCCACTGGTGCGGGATGTCGAGGACGACGCAGGGCACGCTGGCGCGCAGGTACTCGATCAGGGAATCGAAGGCCGGCTCGGACAGGTCGATGGTCCGGTCGAGGCTCGCCGGGGCCGAGAGCAGGCTCAGGTTGTCGCTGCACTTCGACAGCAGCCGCTCGACCAGGGCTGAATCCAGGCGCTCGGGGGCGAATACCGCCTCGGCGATGCCCTGCGGCGGGTCCTGGTTGAAGTTGAGCGAGGCGGTGCCGAAGGCGATGTCGAGGTCGGCGATCACGGTCTGGACGCCCTGGTTGCGGGCGACCGACCAGGCGAAGTTGTGCGCCACCGTGGAGGCCCCGATGCCGCCCTTGACGCCGTAGACCGCCACGGTGCGGCCCACCGGTTTGACGCCCGGCGCCGTGAACAGGTCGGAGATCGCCGCGATCAGGGTCAGCGGATCCACCGGCGCCATCAGGTAGTCGGAGACGCCGCGCTGGATCAGCTGCCGGTACAGGGTCACGTCGTTGACGTGGCCGATCACCAGGACGCGGGTGCCCTCGTCGCAGACTTCGGCCAGGGCATCGAGGCACTCGACCGGCTTCGAGCGCACGCCCTGCGTCTCGATGACGACGACGTTGGGAGTCGGCGCGTGCCGGTAGGCCTCGATCGCGGCGGCACCGCCTCCCATGCGGACCTTGACCTGGGCCTTCTGCATGCGCCGGTCGAGGGCTGCGCCCTCGATCATCGCGGCGGTCTCGCCGGTCTCGCAGAAGGCCTGGATCGTGATCCGGGGCACCGGGGCGATCGTGCGCTCGGATGTCTCGGACGGGTCCGCCATGACGGCACTTTCGGGTTCGTGGTCGAGTCGCGGCGTCGGGGACCAGGGGGCGCGCACCGTTCGTCCTAGTTGGTGACTTGGGACTTGACGGCGTTGGTCCCATCTTGCCGCCATGTGGTTGACGGATCCTTGCCTTCCCGCAACTGGCCGATGTCCCGGACGCGCTTGACCGTGTCGATCCGGCCCTCCGGCCGGCCGCGCACCAAGTCGACGGGATCGGCCACCTGGGCGGCGAGCGTGGCCTGGGTGGCGCAACCGAGATTCCAGCTCGGGCGGTTGCCGTAATCGGACGCGAAGTTCGAGGTGCCGAGATCCTGGGGCCATAATCCGCACTGGTCGGCGACCTTGGCCTGCATGCGCTGGAAGCTTAGGCGGATCGGCGCGGCGAGGCCGGGGGCCGCGACCGGATAGGCCGACAGGGTGACCTCGCGGGCGCCGACGCCGTCCTCGGTGCCGCGCCGGCTCAAGGCCGCGGCCGTGCGCTCCACGGCGGCGGCCTGCGCCGGCGGCAGGCCCCGGGGCACCTCCATCAGGATCCCGCCGCGGCCGTAGCGGCGGTATTCCAGCATGAAGGCGTCGATGTCGCCGGCCTGGCGCGGGTCGAGATGGCCCGGCCCGGTGGCGAACACGTCGAGACTGCGGGTGCCGTCGGCCAGGACGATCGGGTGGCGCGCCCGGTAATCCGACAGGTCGATCCCCCCGGTGGTGGCGGGCTCGCCCTTGCAGGCGGCGGCCAGCAATCCGAGCGCGCAGGCGGCCAGGAGGTTGGACTGGGCGGGCAGGGAACGTCGGGGCAGGGAACGTCGGGTCATGGATCCGGTCCTGGAAGCGGGGCGCTACTCGACGATGAAGCCGACGCGGCCACGATAGGTGCGCCCGAGAGGGGCGGCGCCGACCTTGCCGTAGAGGCGGTTGACCTGCCCGAGCAGCACCGCCTGCCCGTCGGTGGCGTCGACGAAGTTGTCGTCGGGCCGGGTCACCTGCTTGGGCTCCATCGCTCGGGCGATGAACGGGGTGCACATGATCATCAGCTCGGTCTCCATGCGCTGGTAGTCCCGGGACCGGAACAGCGCGCCGAGGATCGGCAGGTTGACCAGGCCGGGCAGGCCGGAGATCGCCTGCTTGTTGACCTGCTGGATCAGGCCGGCGGTCATCATCACGCCGCCCGACGGCAGCTCGACGGTGGTCTCGGAGCGGCGGACCCGGGTGCCGGGCACGGCCACCGTGTTGTTGCCGACCGTGTAGTTGAAGCTCTGCTGCGGATCGATCTCGGTCACGTCCGTGGCCACGCGGATCGAGATTCGGTTGTCGGCCAGAACAACGGGCGTGAAGGAGAGCGAGACGCCGTAGGGCTTGAAGGTGATGCCGGGCGTGCAGACACCGCCGACCACGCAGGAGGCTGAGGACGGCACCGGGAATTCGCCGCCGGCCAGAAACTTCGCGGCCTCCCCGGAGATCGCGGTCAGCGTCGGCTCGGCCAGGATGCGCGAGACGCCCGCCTGTTCGAAGGCCTTCAGCGTCGCCTGCAGCGAGAAGCCGGCTCCCTTGATGGAGGCCTGGAGCTGGTTGCCCGAGGGTGTGCTGCCGCCGGTGATCGGGAAGGGCAGGGTGTTGTTGAGAGCCGGCGAGGTCACGAGGCCGGTCGCCGCGTCCGTAACTGTGCTCACCGGATTTAACGCCGACCAATTGCCGGTCATGTTGATCCCGAACTGCTTCAGTACGGTGCGGGACACCTCGACCACGGTGACGCGCAGCATCACCTGGTCCTTGTTGCGGATCGTCAGGTTGTTGATCACCGCGCCGCGCGCGCCGGCCGAGACGCCGCCGCTCGGCGCGCCGGTGGCGGCCGCGGCCCCGCCCAGGCCGACGAAGGCGTTGGCGATGTCGATCGCCTGCTGGGCGTCCGAGGAGGAGTTGACCGAGCCCGACAGCAGGACCGAGGCGCCCGACGAGCGCACGTCGAAGCGACCGCCCGGGATGCTCTGGCCGAGCAGTTCGCGCAAAGTCCCGAGGTTCAGGTCCCGGGCCACGGTCACGTCGAGGGCGGCGATCTGGCGGCCCTCGGCGTCGAGGATGAAGATCGAGGTCGCGCCGTCGGCCATGCCGATCACGAACACCTTCCGGGTCGAGCGGACCACCGCGTTGGCCACCGCCGGGTTGGCGACGAACACCTCCTTGGCGTCCCGCGGCAGGTCGACGATCACCGAGCGGCCCGCGGTCAGCTCGACCCGGCGGGACGAGGCGGCCTCCGCCGACCCGACGGTGAGCACCGGCGCGGGCCCGAGCGTCGGCCGCCCCTGCCCGAGGGCGGGGCCCCCGGCCACCAGGGCGAGCAGCGCGAGGACGCGCGCCGGACGGAGGAGGGTCGGCAGGTCGGTCATGGGGATCACGGCGTCTGCTGCCGCGCGACGCCGAAGCGCACGACGGTCAATCCGGGTTCGGGCGTCTGCGCCATCGCGGCCTCGCCCGGATGGGCTTCGACCGGCTGGGCCTCGGGGGGGCGTCCCGCATCCGCGAGGCTGCGCAGCGACAGCGACAGCGTGCCGACCTTCTGGGCGAGCGTCAGCGTCTCGGCCTGGGCGGGGGTGACGGCGAGCGTGGCGGTCTCGCCGGTGACGACGTTGGTGCCGTTCTTCTCCTGGATCAGCTGACCGATCGCGAGGACGCGGATATCGGTCAGGATCGTCTGGGAGAGCTGCACCTCGCTGTTGTTGGCGCGGGAGTTCGCGTCGTCGCGAAAGGTGCGGATCACGTCGATGCGGTCGTTGGGCAGGATGAAGCCGCCGGCGGAGTTGGTGCCGCGGCTGTCGGTGACGATGGCGACCGCGCGCATCCCGGAGGGCAGGATCGCGGCCATGAACCCGCTGTCGGGCCGGACCAGCTTCTGCGCCCGGATCGGCTCGCCGGCGAGGAAGCTCGAACGCACGGAGGCGCCGACCGTCTCGTCCAGCGCCTTCGCGTTGTCCTTGCGGCTGATGTAGCCGGCCGTCATGGCGGCATCCGGCCAGGGCTGCCAGCGCAGGTCCGCGGCCCGCAGCACCTGGCCCATGGGCATGTCGGCGGCGGCCACCAGCACCTCGGTCGTCGGGGCCGGCGGCGGTTGCTCGGCCTTCGGGGCCGGCGGCGGCGGAGGCGGGTCGCCGCCGCTCATCAGGAAGGCCGCCCCGCTGCCCGCTGCGAGGGCGATGCCGAGGACGGCGAGACGGGCTGGATTCATCGCATCGCCACGCGCCGGAGACGGCCGAATTGCCGTCCATCCCCGGACCCTGGGGGGCCATTCGTGTACTTATGGTTAAGGTATTATAACTGCGCCGGTCGGATACGGTCCGGAAACGGGGCGGTTGCCGGGCCTGTCACAACCGGCGCGATCTCTCACCTGCGGCCCAATCCTGGCCGTGGCGCAGCATCCGCGGCTGCAATAGTCTTCGCCCGAACCCGCGTCAGAATCGGGTGCTCGGATCATCCGGGCAAAACATGCCGGGGAGTGACATGAACAGGACATTTGGCGGTGCGGTGCTGTTCACCGCCCTGGCTCTGGGCTCGGGCCCGGCGGCCGCCCAGGGTGCCGCGGCCGGCGCCTTCTCGGGCAACGCGCTGCGCATCGGCGTGCTCAACGACCAGTCCGGCCTCTATGCCCAGTTCGGCGGCCAGGGCTCCGTGGAGGCCGCCCGCATGGCGGTGGAGGATTTCGGCGGCAAGATCGACGGCGTGCCGATCGAGATCCTCGCGGCCGACCACCAGAACAAGCCGGACATCGCCTCGGGCATCGCCCGGCAATGGTACGACCGCGACGGCGTCGACGCGATCATGGAATTGACCACCTCGTCGGTGGCGCTGGCGGTCCAGGGCCTGTCCCGCGAGAAGAAGAAGATCACGATCACCACCGGGGCGGCCTCCAGCGACCTCACCGGCAAGGCGTGCACGCCCTACGGCTACCACTGGGCCTACGACACCCGGGCGCTGGCGGTCGGCACAGGCGGCGCGCTGACCCGGGCCGGCGGCGACACCTGGTTCTTCCTCACCGCCGACTACGCCTTCGGCTCGGCTCTGGAGGCCGATACCAGCCGCGTGGTGCTGGCCAACAACGGCAAGGTGCTGGGCAGCGTCCGCCACCCGCTCTCGAACCAGGACTTCTCCTCGTTCCTGCTTCAGGCGCAGGGCTCGAAGGCCAAGGTGATCGGGCTCGCCAATGCCGGGCTGGACACCTCCAACGCGATCAAGCAGGCGGCCGAGTACGGCATCGTCGAGGGCGGCCAGAAGCTCGCGGCCCTGCTGTTCACCCTCTCGGAGGTGGAGGGGCTCGGCCTCAAGGTCGCGCAGGGCCTGACCCTGACCGAGGGCTGGTACTGGGATGCCAACGACGAGACCCGCGCCTTCGGCCAGCGCTACATGAAGCGCACCGGCCGGATGCCCAACATGATCCAGGCCGGCACCTACTCGGCGGTGCTGTCCTACCTGAAGGCCGTCAAGGCCGCCGGCACCGACGAGACCGAGGCGGTCAACGCCAAGCTCAAGGCGCTCCCGGTGGACGACGTGTTCGCCCACGGCGGCACGGTGCAGCCGAACGGCCGCATGGTGCACGACATGTACCTGTTCGAGGTCAAGAAGCCGGCCGAGTCGAAGGGCCCGTGGGACCTCTACAAGCAACTCGCGACCATCCCGGGCAAGGAAGCCTACGCGAGCCCGGCCGAGAGCGGCTGCCCGCTGACGGCGGCGGCAAAGTAATAGGCGCTCTTATCGTGAGGCGAGGGCCGTCAAGGATTTGAAGGCCCTTGCTCTTGCAGAACGCGACGCGCTCCCTTCCCCGCACGGGCTACGATATTCTCACATCGCTGCCGGATTTGGGCCAAGGCTAACCCCAGACGCGTCTCCCTCCCCCCTCCGCGGGGGAGGGTGGGCCGGCCGTCAGGCCGGGTCGGGAGAGGGGAACCCGGCTTCCGGAAGAAGGCCGCGCAGGGGTGAAGGCCGGCGCTTTCTCCTGCACCGTCGCTCCCCTCTCCTGACCCCCTTCGGGGGCCACCCTCCCCCGCAAAGGGGGGAGGGAGAGCCGCGGTGTCTCCCGTGTGTTCTGCCGACCCGATGTGTGAATCCGCAAGCTCGTACGGGCGAGGAGACCAGCGCTTTTCACCAGCGACGATTAGGCCGCCCAGACCCGCCGGTACAGCGCCTGGATCTCCTCCGCGCTCGGCTCGACCGGGTTGTTGGCGGGGGACCCGGAGGCGAGCGCCTGCGCGGCCATGGTCGGGATTAGGGCCTCCCAGCGGGCCGGGTCGATCCCGTATTCCCGGGGTCCGGGCACGTCGAGGTCGTCGTTGAGGGCTTCGAGTTCCGCCACCAGGGCGTTGACGGCGGCCCGGTCATCGCCGTCGAGGCCGGGGATGCCCATGGCCCGGGCGCAGGCGGCGTAGCGCGCCACCGCGGCGGGGGCCGAGAAGGCCGTCACCACCGGCAGCAGCATCGCGTTCGAGAGCCCGTGCGCCACGTGGAAATGCGCGCCGATCGGCCGGCTCATGCCGTGGACCAGCGCCACCGACGCGTTCGAGAAGGCGATGCCGGCCTGGGTCGCGCCGAGCATCATCGCCTCCCGGGCCGCCCGGTCGCTGGGGTCGGTCCAGACCCGGCGCAGGTTCGGCGCGATCAGGCGCATCGCCTGGAGCGCGAGCCCGTCCGAGAACAGGTTGGATTTGCGCGAGACGTAGGCCTCGATGGCGTGGGTCAGCGCATCGATGCCGGTATCGGCGGAGAGGCGCTTGGGCTTGGTCAGGGTCAGTTCGTAGTCGACCAGCGCGGCCACCGGCAGGTAGGCCAGCCCGATGCAGAGCATCTTCTCGTCCGAGGTCTCGTCGGTGACGATGGTGAAGCGGGTCGCCTCCGAGCCGGTGCCGGCCGTGGTGGGGATCGCCACGATCGGCAGGCCGGGCTCGTCCTGCAGGCGGGGCGCCTTGTAGTCGCGCATGTGGCCCCCGTGGCGGCCGAGCACCGCCACCGCCTTCGCGGTGTCCATCGGGCTGCCGCCGCCGAAGCCGACCACGCAGTCGAAGTCGCCGGCCTTGAGCGCGGCGAGCGCCGCCTCCACGGAAGCCACGGTCGGGTCCGGCACGGTCTCGGAGAAGATCGTTCCGCGGGCCCCCGCGCTGGCGAGCCGTTCGAGCAGCGTGTCGGTGCGGCCGCTGCTGACGAGATAGGGGTCGGTGACCACGAAGGGGCGGGACAGGCCGAGCTGGCCCAGGATCTCCGGCAGCAGCCGCGAGGCGCCGGCGCCGATGCGCATCAGCCGCGGCAGGGCGATCGAGGCAACCATGTTATTGATCCTTGGCTTAGAGACGGTTCGGGCCTTCCGGTAACTGTCGATCTTAGGACTTGGGCCGCCGCCGCGAAACCGCCGGCGCTTACACGGACGGCCCGGCGAACAGCGCGCCCGCCGCCTCGACCTCGCCGGCGATGAAGCCCGCCACCGCCCGGATATGGGCCGCCTTCCGGTGGTCCTCGTGGATGTGCATGTGGAACGAGCGGGTCAGCGACACCGCCCCGGGCAAGACCGGCGCCAGCCCGGGATGGGCCGCCGCGATGAAGGCCGGCAGGATGCACAAGCCGGCGCCGTTCAGCGTCGCGTGGACCTGGGCGAGCAGGTTGGTCGAGCGCAGCCGCGCCGAGACCGCCGTCTCGAGCGCGCCGAGATAGTTCAGCTCGCGCGCGAACAGCATGTCCTCGATATAGCCGACGAACGGATGCGCCGTGAGGTCCGGGATGCCGGCGATCGCGGGCGCTGCCGCGAGGTAAGCCTCGGATCCGTAGACGAACAGCCGGTAATCGGTGAGGCGGC
This sequence comes from Methylobacterium sp. WL64, assembly GCF_008039945.1. NCBI lineage: Bacteria > Pseudomonadati > Pseudomonadota > Alphaproteobacteria > Hyphomicrobiales > Methylobacteriaceae > Methylobacterium > Methylobacterium sp. WL64. Next base: position 14,942 of record NZ_VRVA01000078.1, on the reverse strand, counting down.
GCGCCACCACCCGGGCCTGCTGCGGGGTCGACAGCCCGATGACGATGTCGGCCTCGCGCTTCGACAGGCTGAAGATCCGGGCTGTGGCCATGATCTCGACCTCCAGCCCCGGGTGACGCTCGGTCAGCCGGTGCATCCGCGAGGCCAGGAACACGCTGCCGAACCCGTCCGGGGCCCCGATCCGCACGGTGCCGGAGACGGATTGCGCGCCGGCCTCCGTGGCGGCGCTGGCGGACAGGAAGGCGCTCTCCATGGCCTCGGCCACGGCCATCAGGTTGGCGCCGTCCTCGGTGAGCGCGTAGCCGACGTTGCTGCGGTGGAACAGGCGGGCGCCGAGGCCTTCCTCCAGCGCGCGGATCCGACGCCCCACGGTGGTGTGCTCGGTGCCGGTCCGGGTCGCGGCGGCGCTCAGGGTGCCGGTGCGCGCCACCGCCAGGAAGAAGCGCAGATCGTCCCAGTTGCGTCCAGCCCGGCTCATGGTCGCAAACCCGCTGTGCATCGATGCACGACGGATGTAAGCGCATCCGGCTTTATCGTTCAAGCGATCCTGTTAGGCTGCGCCAAAACCAAACCCAACACGACATCAGGGAGGCGCGCATGCGCAAGATCGGGCACTTCATCGGCGGCCGTACCGTGGGCGGCGAGAGCGGGCGATTCGCCGACGTGTTCCACCCCTCGACCGGGGAGGTCCAGGCCCAGGTCGCGCTGGCCAGTAAGGCCGAGATGCGGGCCGCCATCGAGAACGCCGCGGCGGCTCAGCCGGCCTGGGCGGCCACCAACCCGCAGAAGCGCGCCCGGGTGATGATGCGCTTCCTGGAGCTGATCCGCGGCGAGCACGACGCGCTGGCGGAGCTGCTCGCCTCCGAGCACGGCAAGACCGTCCCCGACGCCAAGGGCGACATCCAGCGCGGCGTCGAGGTGGTCGAGTTCGCCTGCGGCATCCCGCACCTGCTCAAGGGCGAGTACACCGAGGGCGCCGGCCCCGGCATCGACGTCTACTCCCTGCGCCAGCCGCTCGGCGTGGTCGCCGGCATCACGCCGTTCAATTTCCCGGCCATGATCCCGCTGTGGAAATGCGCCCCGGCCATCGCGTGCGGCAACGCCTTCATCCTGAAGCCGTCCGAGCGCGACCCGAGCGTGCCGCTGCGCATCGCCGAGATCTTCCTGGAGGCCGGGCTGCCGCCGGGCATCCTCAACGTCGTCAACGGCGACAAGGAAGCGGTCGACGCGATCCTCGACGACGAGGACATCCGCGCGGTGGGCTTCGTCGGCTCCTCGCAGATCGCCGAGTACATCTACGTCCGCTCCGCCCAGACGGGGAAGCGCGCCCAGTGCTTCGGCGGCGCCAAGAACCACATGATCATCATGCCGGACGCCGACATGGGCCAGGTGGTCGATGCGCTGATCGGCGCCGGCTACGGCTCGGCCGGCGAGCGCTGCATGGCGATCTCGGTGGCGGTGCCGGTGGGCGAGGCCACCGCCGACCGCCTGATGGAGAAGCTGATCCCGCGGGTCGAGTCACTCAAGATCGGCCCGTCGCATGACGGCTCGGCCGATTACGGCCCGCTGGTCACAGCCGAGGCGGTCCGGAAGGTCGCGGGCTACATCGACCAGGGCGTCGCCGAGGGCGCGCATCTGGCCGTCGACGGCCGCGGCTTCAAGCTCCAGGGCTACGAGAACGGCTTCTACATGGGCGGCTCGCTGTTCGACCGCGTCACCCCCGACATGACGATCTACAAGGAGGAGATCTTCGGTCCGGTCCTCTCGGTGGTGCGGGCGCAGAACTACGAGGAGGCGCTGGCGCTGCCCTCGACCCACCAGTACGGCAACGGCGTCGCGATCTTCACCCAGGACGGCGACGCGGCGCGCGACTTCACCGCCCGGGTGAACGTCGGCATGGTCGGCGTCAACGTGCCGATCCCGGTCCCGATCGCTTACCACACCTTCGGCGGCTGGAAGCGCTCGGGCTTCGGCGACCTGAACCAGCACGGGCCGGACTCGATCCGCTTCTACACCAAGACCAAGACCGTCACGCAGCGCTGGCCGAGCGGCATCAAGACCGGGGCAGAGTTCTCCATCCCGACGATGCGGTAGGGGCATTTCAACCCTCCCCCCTCTGCGGGGGAGGGTGCCGCGCGGAGGCGCGGCGGGAGAGGGGCAACGCGACGGTGCAGGATCTCGCGCCCGTCGCGACCTGTCCGGAAACGTCGCTCCCCTCTTGCGGGACTTCGTCCCGACCCCTGCTGACGCAGGGGCCACCCTCCCCCGCAGAGGGGGGAGGGAAGCGTCCGTTCTGACCTATTGGAGTGATGCCCATGAGTTTCGGGCTCGATGAGGACCGGACCGCGATCCGCGAGATGGCGCTCGGCTTCGCGGCCGAGCACATCGCGCCGCATGCCCTGGACTGGGACAGGGACAAGACCTTCCCGGTGAAGACCCTGCGGGCCGCCGCGGCGCTCGGCATGGCCGGCATCTACGTCCGCGAGGATGTCGGCGGCTCGGGCCTGTCGCGGCTCGACGCCGCCCTGATCTTCGAGGCGCTGAGCACCGGCTGCCCGACCGTGGCGGCGTTCCTGTCGATCCACAACATGTGCGCCTGGATGATCGACGCCTACGGCGACGCGGACCAGCGCCGGCGCTGGATCCCGGGCCTGATGGGCATGGAGACGATCGCCAGCTACTGCCTGACCGAGCCGGGCTCGGGCTCGGACGCGGCGGCGCTGCGCACCCGCGCCGAGCGGGACGGCGACGATTACGTGCTGACCGGCGAGAAGCAGTTCATCTCGGGCGCCGGCGTCAGCGACCTCTACGTCTGCATGGTCCGCACCGGCGAGGCGGGGCCGAAGGGCATCTCGGCGATCGTGGTCGAGAAGGGGACACCCGGCCTCTCCTTCGGCGCGGAAGAGCGCAAGATGGGCTGGAACGCCCAGCCGACCCGGGCCGTGCGGTTCGACGGCTGCCGGGTCCCGGTGGCCAACCGCCTGGGCACGGAGGGCCAGGGCTTCCGCATCGCCATGAGCGGCCTCGACGGCGGCCGGCTCAACATCGCGGCTTGCGCGCTGGGCGGCGCCCAGTCGGCCCTCGACAAGAGCCTGGCCTACATGGCCGACCGGCGCGCCTTCGGGGCGAAGCTCACGGACTTCCAGGCGCTCCAGTTCCGGCTGGCCGACATGGCCACGTCCCTGGAGGTGTCGCGCACCTTCCTGCGCCACGCCGCCGCGGCGCTCGACGCCAAGGATCCGGCCGCCACGCAGCTCTGCGCCATGGCCAAGCGCCACGTCACCGACGCCGCCTTCGAGGTCGCGAACCAGGCCCTGCAGCTCCACGGCGGTTACGGCTATCTCGCCGAGTACGGCATCGAGAAGATCGTCCGCGACCTGCGGGTGCACCAGATCCTCGAAGGCACCAACGAGATCATGCGGGTGATCATCGCCCGCGCGCTGACCGGGGGACGCTGATGAGCGATGTGATCGTCGAGCGCGTCGGCGCGCTGGGGCGCCTGCGCCTCGACCGGCCGAAGGCCCTGAACGCCCTGACCCACGGCATGGTCCTGGAGATCGACGCCGCCCTGAACCAGTTCTCCGCCGATCCCGGCATCGCCGCGGTGCTGCTCACCGGCGAGGGCGAGCGCGGTCTGTGTGCCGGCGGCGACCTGCGCGGCCTCTACGATAACGCCGGCACCGCCTTCGCCGAAGCCTTCTGGCGGGACGAGTACCGGCTGGATTCCCGCATCGCCGCCTATGAAAAACCGTTCGTGGCGGTGATGGACGGCATCACCATGGGCGGCGGCGTCGGCCTCGCGGGGCATGCCGCCCACCGGATCGTCACCGAGCGCTCGCGCGTGGCCATGCCGGAGACCGGCATCGGCTACCTGCCGGATGTCGGCGGCACTTGGCTGCTGCCCCGGGCGCCCGGACAGGTCGGCACCTATCTCGGCCTGACCGGAGAGCCGGTCGGCGCCGCCGATGCGATTTACTGCGGGCTCGCCGACCTGCTGGTGCCCGTGCAGGCGCTGCCCGACCTGATCGACGCGCTGTCGGCTCTGCAGCCCGAGGCCGGCGACGCGGGCGTGCGCGACGTGCTCGGCCGGTTGGCGCGCGACCCCGGCGAACCGCCCCTGGCGCAGCATCGCGCACTCATCGACCGGTGCTTCGCCTTCGACATGGTCGACGAGATCCTGTCTGCCCTGGCGGCGGACGGCTCGTATTTCGCGGCGGCGGCCCGGAAGACCCTGCTGGCCAAGTCCCCGTCGAGCCTGGTCCTGACGCTCTGCCTGCTGCGCCTCGGCCGGCGCTCGCCCAACCTCGAAGCCTGTCTGGAGCGCGAGTTCCACGCCTCGCTGGCGCTGCTGGAGGAGGGCGATTTCCGCGAGGGCATCCGCGCCGCGGTGATCGACAAGGACAAGTCTCCACGCTGGAACCCGCCGCGCCTCGACGCGGTCGATCCGGCCTGCATCGCCCGCTGGCTGGAGACGCGGGCGGACCCGGTTTTTCCGGGCTCGCGCACGGGGCCGGTGTGATGTGAGCGCGGCCTCTGCCACCACCCACCTCACCCTTAAGGTGCCCAGCGATCCATAGGATCGCCGGGCCTCGAAGGAGCCCTCCAGTCGCCGCGCGATCCCTGGAGCCCTCCTTCGAGGCGGCTTCGCCGCACCTCAGGATGAGGGGATGGTTGGGAGGGGCAGTAACAAGCGAACGGGAGGGGTATGATGGCACAGACCATCGGGTTCATCGGTCTCGGCAACATGGGCGGCCCCATGGCGGCCAACCTCGTGAAGGCAGGGCACGCGGTGCGCGGGTTCGACCTCGCGCCGGCCTCCCTGGAGGCGGCCCGTGCCGCGGGGGTCGCGGTGGCGGGCTCGGCCCTGGAGGCCGCCGAGGGCGCGGAGGTGGTGGTCACCATGCTGCCCGCCGGGCGTCACGTGGTCGAGGTCTGGACCCAGCTCGCCGACGCCCTGCCGGCCGGCACCCTGCTGATCGATTCCTCGACCGTGGACGTCGAGAGTTCGCGCAAGGCCCACGGCCTCGCCGAGGCGCGCGGCTGCCTCTCCGTGGATGCGCCGGTCTCCGGCGGCACCGGGGGCGCCAAGGCCGGGACGCTGACCTTCATGGCCGGCGGCAGCGAGGACGCCTTCGGACGTGCCGAGCCGCTGCTCAAGGCCATGGGCAAGAACGTGTTCCATTGCGGCGCGGCCGGCGCCGGGCAGGCGGCCAAGATCTGCAACAACATGATCCTCGGGATCTCGATGATCGGCGTCAGCGAGGCTTTCGCGCTGGGCGAGAAGCTCGGGCTGTCGCATCAGGCGCTCTACGACGTCGCCTCGGTCTCTTCCGGCCAGTGCTGGTCGCTGACCACCTATTGCCCGGTCCCGGGCCCGGTGCCGACCTCGCCGGCCAATGCCGGCTACAAGCCGGGCTTCGCCGCCGCGCTGATGCTCAAGGATCTCCGGCTGGCGCAGGCCGCCGCCCTCGCGTCGGGGGCCGCGACGCCGCTGGGCGCCGAGGCCGCACAGATCTACGGTCTGTTCGAGGGCCTCGGCCACGGGGGAGAGGACTTTTCCGCGATCATCCGTATGCTTCGCGGATCGGGGAGTGAGTCGTGATGGACGCGTACGAGACGATCCTGACGGAGACGCGCGGGCGGGTCCTGCTCATCACCCTCAACCGCCCGAAGGCGCTCAACGCCATCAACGCGCAGCTCACCCGTGAGGTGATCCGGGCCGCGACCGAGGCGGATGCCGATCCGGGCGTCGGCTGCATCGTCATCGCCGGTTCGGCCAAGGCCTTCGCGGCGGGGGCCGACATCAAGGAGATGCAGCACGCGACCTACGCCGAGATGTATGCGCAAGACCGCTTCGCCGACTGGGAGCGGTTCACGTCCGTGCGCACGCCGATCGTCGCCGCGGTGGCGGGCTACGCGCTCGGCGGCGGCTGCGAACTCGCCATGATGTGCGACTTCATCCTGGCCGCCGACACGGCGCAGTTCGGCCAGCCCGAGATCAAGCTCGGCGTCATGCCGGGGATCGGCGGCAGCCAGCGGCTCACGCGGTTCGTCGGCAAGTCGAAAGCCATGGAGATGTGCCTGACCGGCCGGATGATGGATGCCGCCGAGGCCGAGCGCGCCGGCCTGGTCTCGCGGGTGGTCCCAGCGGACCGGCTGCTCGACGAGGCGCTCAAGGCGGCCGAGATCATCGCGTCCATGTCGCTGCCGATCGCCATGATGACCAAGGAGGCGGTCAACCGCTCGTACGAGACCACGCTGACCGAGGGCGTGCGCTTCGAGCGCCGGGTCTTCCACGCGATGTTCGCCACCCAGGACCAGAAGGAGGGCATGGCCGCCTTCGTGGAGAAGCGGCCGGCCCGGTTCGAGAACACCTGAGCGAGGATGGGCGATGGACGTCCTGGACCGCGATAGCGAAGCGCGCTTCGAGATGGCGTTCCCACGCACGATCGTTGCCCAGAAGGCGCGCGGGCGCGAGGAGACCATCAACGAGCATCTCGTGACGCTGTTGGCCTTCGACGTGGCTCCGGAGACCCGGGCGGTCTGGCGCAAGGAGCTGGTCCGGCACTTCCGGTTCCTGGCGGCGCTGCGGGTCGAGCCCGGCGCGAGCCTCGTCCCGGCGCGGGACTGGTGGACCTGGCTCTATGCCGACCCGTTCGAGAACAACGAGACCGGCTACACGGCCGGCCTGATCGGGCTCAACGCCGACGACTTTCCCCGCAACGGCCGCGCGGTGGAGGCGATCGCCGAGGAGATCCGCCATTTCCACGCCGGCATGGTGCAGCGCCTCGCGCGCGGCCAGGCCGGCGAGGACCTGATTCCCGCCTGAGGGCGGGATGCGGCCGGATCTGCCGGCCGAACAAGAACGACGGGGGGAACGACCATGCCCAGCTTCCGGGAGGCCCGCGATCTGCTGCTGGCCCATCGCACCGACTACGCGGCGGCGGTTTCGGCCTTCGCCTGGCCGGACCCGGTGCCGTTCAACTGGGCGCTCGACTGGTTCGACGCCGAGCTCGCAGCCCCCGAGAGCCGCGACCGCACCGCGCTCCACATCGTCGAGGCCGCCGGCGGCGCCGAGCAGAGCCTGACCTTCGGGCAGATGGCGCGCCGGTCCAACCAGGTCGCCAACCACCTGCGCGGGCTCGGGCTGAAGCGCGGCGACCACCTGCTCCTGCTGCTCGGCAACGTCCCGGCCCTGTGGGAGACCATGCTGGCCGCGATGAAGCTCGGGGCCGTGGTCATCCCGGCCACCACCCTGCTCACGGCGGACGAACTCGCTGACCGCCTGGCCCGCGGCCGGCCCCGGGCGATCGTGGCCGGGCCGGAGCAGCTCGGGCGCTTCGCCGGGCTGGAGACCGGCGAGGCGATCCGCATCGTCACCGGCGCGGCGACGGCGGGCTGGAGCGCCTTCGACGACGCGTCCGGCGCACCCGAGACCTTCACGCCCGACGGGCCGACCGCGGCCGACGACCCGCTGCTACTCTACTTCACCTCCGGCACCACCGCGAAGCCGAAGCTGGTCCGCCACAGCCACCGCTCCTATCCGGTCGGAGCGCTCTCGACGATGTACTGGCTCGGGCTCAAGCCCGGGGACGTGCATTGCAACGTGTCCTCGCCCGGCTGGGCCAAGCACGCGTGGTCGTCGTTCTTCGCGCCCTGGAATGCCGGCGCGACCATCCTGGTGATCAACCAGGCCCCGTTCAACGCCTCCGCCCTGCTCGCGCAGCTGGAGCGCACCGGCGCCACCACGCTCTGCGCGCCGCCCACCGTCTGGCGGATGATCATCCAGGAGGACCTGACCGGCCGGACGCTGGCTTTGCGCGAGGTCTGCGCCGCCGGCGAGCCGCTGAACCCCGAGGTGATCGAGAGGGTGAAGGACGCCTGGGGCGTCACGATCCGCGACGGCTACGGCCAGACCGAGACCACGGCCCTGATGGCCAACACCCCCGGTCAGCCGGTGGTGCCGGGGGCCCTCGGCCGGCCGCTGCCCGGCTATCGCGTGCGCGTGCTCGACGCCGACGGCGCGCCGGCCAGCGAAGGCGAGGTCTGCCTCGAACTCGGGACGCACCGCCCCGCCGGCCTGATGCAGGGCTACGACGACGGCACCGGCACCCTGTCGGGGGCCGAGGGCGCGCTCTACCGCACCGGCGATGTCGCCTTCGTGGACGACCAGGGCTGCTACACGTTCGTGGGCCGGGCCGACGACGTGTTCAAGTCGTCGGGGTACCGCATCAGCCCGTTCGAGCTGGAGAGCGTGCTGATCGAGCATCCGGCCGTGGCCGAGGCCGCGGTGGTGCCGATCCCCGATCCGATGCGCCACACGATCCCGAAGGCCTACGTCTCGCTGGTGGCGGGCGCCTCGGCCGGCCCGGAGACGGCGCTGGACATCTTCCGCTTCACCAATGCCCGGCTGGCGACGTTCAAGCGCCTGCGCGGTCTCGAATTCGTCACCGAGCTGCCGAAGACCATCTCGGGCAAGATCCGCCGGGTTCAGCTGCGCCGGCTGGAGCATGACGGCGTCACCGAGGACCCGCACCGGGGCCGGGCCTATACGCAGGCGGATTTTCCCGAGCTGAAGGGCGAGACGGAACGCAAGCTCGACCAGACGGCGGGGTGATTCGGGGGTGCCGGGGCCGTAAGGGGCCCTCAAGGTTTCCGGTTTCCGAACCGGAAGCCACGGATTTGCCGATGTTCCCAAGTCCCCCGTCGACGTTGTCGCGCTAGAGCCCGCCGCGGCGGGCGAATCGATAAAATTGCGCGGATCCGCTTCAGCGCCGCGGAGGCTCTGCGGCGCAATCCTGTCCTCAACAACGAGGACGGGTTCGATGGGCGCGGGGCTTCTCAAGACGGTTCGGGTGACGCTCGCCGGCGCGCTGGTGCTGCTCGGCCTCGCGGCCACCGCGGAGGCCCAGACCCTGGCGAGCCTCCCGGTGGAATCCGGCGCGAAGGTGCTCAGCGACGCGCGGCCGATCGCGGCCTGGGTGACGTTCTGCCAGTCCTACGCGGCGGAATGCGCCGTGGACCGGAGCGAGCCGGCGCGCATCACCCTGACCCCGGCGGTCTGGGCCACCATCGTCTCGGTCAACCGCCGGGTGAACAGGACGGTCGAGCCGATGACCGACATGGATCATCTCCATGTCGCCGACCGCTGGGACCTGGCCGAGGACGGCATCGGCGACTGCGAAGACTTCCAGCTGCTCAAGCGCCACCTGCTGGCCGAGGCCGGGCTGCCCCGCCGGGCGATGCGCATGACCGTAGTGATCGACGAGAAGGGTGAGGGCCACGCCGTCCTGACCCTGATCACCGACCGCGGCGACCTGATCCTCGACAACAAGACCAGTGTGATCGAGGCCTGGCACAAGACCGGCTACGTGTTCATCAAGCGCGAGAGCCAGGATGCGACCGCGTGGGTCTCGCTCGGCGGCGTCACCTCGCCGGTCACCACCGCCAACCGCTGATCGGGATTTCGATCTCCAGCCGGTCGCGGTTGCCCAGAAGGCTCGGCCCTGTGGCGAGGTTCAGGGGCGGGGACGCGGGATCGGGAAACGCGTGGCAATGCGACCGTCCCGCCACGGCTGCCCGACGTCCAAGGCCGAAACAGCACTCCGTCATCCCGCGGCTCCGGAAGCGAGCCTAGGATTTAGAGCCGCCGACGGCGAAAAATCCGGATGTTGCGGCGGGTCTGGGTCCCGGGCTCCGCTTCGCGGCCCCGGGATGACGGAATTGTATCGAGGGCCTGCATGCACCGGCTACGCGCCGTAAGGCGTGTCCGACAGTGCGCTGCCCGCCCTCGGGACCCGGAACACCCGAGCCCCGGACCTCGAAACCTAGATTCGAAAGAGCCCGTTCAGGCGGCGCGGCTCAGCGACGGCTGAGCAAGGGTGGCCACGAAGGTCTCGACCCGGCCGATGAAGCCGGCGAGGTGCGGGGCGATGCCCCGAAGGCTGGCGAGGTCGCGGACCAGGATGTCGCGCGACAAGGCACGGTCGCCCTCGGTGGGCGAGCCGGCCAGGTAGGCTTCCACGGCGTGCTCGGCGATGCCGATGGCACCGGCCCGACCATCCTCGGCGAGCGCTCTGATCACCTGCTGGATGGCGGGCTGCATCGTGAAATCCTTCTCTGGCATGGGGCGATCCCGCAGGGGGATGGCTGGGTTCTTGCGAGGTGATCGATCCGCCCGCGAATCTCGAAGCGGGCCACCCCTGTCTCAAGCCGGCAAAGCTCGGTCGAATCAAGGCTTTCCAGAGGGGAGCAGGGCGGCCATTCCGCCAGCGCATGCTCTGGGCTACAGCAACGCGGATGCAACACAGCCCTCAATGGGAACCGATCCGAAGGCTCGCGCGTTTATCAACTCGTCTTTAACCATTGTGCGTTGCACGCCCGCGTGTCACCCTCCCGTCATCATCGGGCGATGGGGCGTGATCCATGCGGCACGCGGATGGTGGGATTCCGGCTCTCGCGTTCCTGGCGCCCCACTGGCGCGGATGGTCGGCCCCTCTGCGCCGAGCCCGGCAGGCCGCGAGCCTCGCCCTGGTGGGCACGATCCTGATGCTCGGGGGCGCCAACACCCGCGCCCATGCCCGCTTGAACCTCCCCGATGGCACTCCGGCTCCCGAAGCCAGCGGCCCGGTCGGTGCGATCGCGGGCTGGACGGAGTTCTGCCGGCGCCTGCCGGAGGAATGTACCCTCAATGTCGCGCAACCCGCCGCAATCCCGCTCACCGTGGCGGTGTGGCGGACCCTGCGGAGCGTCAACCGCCGGGTCAACGCGCGCATCCGGCCGATCACCGATCAGGCGCATTGGGGCGTCGTCGATCGCTGGGACTTCCCGGACGACGGCTTCGGCGACTGCGAGGATTACCAGCTGTTGAAGCGCCGGATGCTGGCCGAGCGCGGCCTCTCGCGGCGGGCCCTGCTGATGACCGTCGTGATCGACGAGACCAATGCCGGCCACGCGGTGCTGACGGTGCGCACCGACCACGGCGACTTCATCCTCGACAACAAGACCGACGCGATCCGCCCGTGGCGGCGCACCGGCTACAGCTTCATCAAGCGCGCGGGCCAGGACGGTCAGGCCTGGGTCTCGCTGGAGGGCAAGGAGGGCGCCGCCCAGGTGGCCACCGCGGAGCCGTGAACCGCGCGCTCGCCGAGGCGGAGGGCAGTCCACCCCAGCGAGTCGACCCGACCCATCGGGAAAACCGCCGGACATGGGGGCCGACCCCGGCGCGTCAGGGCGGCAGCCAGGCGTCGTCGCGAGTCTCGCGCAGGGCCTGCCGGATGGCGGCGGCGAGATCGTCGACGAGCGGGCTGGGTCCCCGGTCGGACCGGCGGAGCATGAGGCCCAGGGACGGCGAGGATGGAAGACCATGCCCGGCGGCCTCGAGCATGCCGACCGAGGAGGGCAGGCCGATCGGGGTCTGCACACCGATTCCCAGGCCGGCCACCGTGGCCGCCCAGAGGCCTCCGAGGCTCGGACTGACGAAGGCGATACGCCAGCTCAATCCGTGCCTGTCCAGGTGCTCGCAGGCGAGCGTGCGCAGCAGGCAGGGTGCCTCGAGGGCGATGAGCGGCAGCGGCTCGCCTCCGGCTCCGTTCCACAGGGGCTCGCCATCGGACGCGTCCGGGCTTTCAAGCGGCTGGACGCCCGCGTGCGGCCCCGGTCTCCCGCGGTCTCACGCCCCGACCAGCATCGCCGCCAGATCGAGGGCGACCCGGCCCGACAGCAGGCCCCAGCCGCAGGCGATCACGGTCGCCAGCATCACGAACGGCATCGGGCGGCCCTCGATCCTCCGGCCGCGCACGGTGTTGCGCAGGATGATGAAAGGGGCCGAGAAGGCCAGCATCGGCAGGGCCGCCACCGCGGGCAGGCCGCCCCGCTCCAGCAGGCTGAAACTCGCCCGCCGCGCCGCGAACAACTCGAAGGCGCTGGCGATCAGCCCGGACAGCGCCAGGCCGATACACAGCGTCCGGATCGACTCCAGGGCGGCGGGCGTGAGGACCATTATTCGCGCTCCTAAACAGGTTGCGCGGAGTTTAGCCACACGATTTACCGGATGTTAAGCAATCGCCCGGGTTAGCGTTAACCTGTGCACAGGCGCGGGCCGGTGGAACCCGGCCCGCGGGCCGTGCCTCAGGCCTCGTCCTCGAGATCGATGTCGAGGATCGCCATGCGGAAGACGAAGGAATCGTCGCCGTCCTCCTTGTCGTCGGCGATCACGCCGATCGACTCCTCGCCGATGAACACCTCGGCGGTATCGCCGGTCTTCATCGCGGTCAGGCGGATGTTGTTGTTGGCGAACTTGCGGCGCAGATAATCCTGCAGCTTCGCGGTCTCGGCTTTGGTCACGCTGTCTTGCCTCCCCTGTCGGCGTTGGCGCCCCGGATCGGCGGAGGGCTTGCCACGCCCGCGGCGGAGCAGCAAGCGCATCGGCCGAGCGCGGCGGCGGTGGGTCAGATGCCGTCGCCCACGTGGATGAACTGATCGAGGGCGACCAGCTGGTCCATGGCCCGGGCCGGATCGTCGCAGCCGGCGGTGCCGACGACGCGGGCCGGCACACCCACCACCGTGGTGTTGGCCGGGACCGGCCGCAGGACCACGGAGCCGGCCGCGACCCGGGCGCAGGCGCCGACCTCGATATTGCCCAGGATCTTGGCGCCGGCGCCGATCATCACGCCGCGGCGGATCTTGGGGTGGCGGTCGCCGCGCTGCTTGCCGGTGCCGCCCAGCGTCACCCCGTGGAGGATCGAGACGTCGTCCTCGACCACCGCGGTCGAGCCGACCACGAGGCCGGTGGCGTGGTCGAGGAACACGCCCCGGCCGATGCGGGCGGCCGGGTGGATGTCGCACTGGAATACCTCGGAGACCCGGCTCTGCAGGTAGAGCGCGAGGTCGCGCCGCCCCCGGGTCCAGACGTGGTGGGCGAGGCGGTAGGCCTGGAGCGCGTGGAAGCCCTTGAAGTACAGGACGGGCTCCAGGGCCCGCAGCGTCGCGGGATCCCGGTCGATCACGGCCCCGATATCGGCGCGAAACGCGTCTCCGATGGTGGAGTCGGCCGCGATCGCCTCGTGGAACGCGTGCGCGACCAGTTCGGCGGGCAGCGACGGGTGCCCGAGCCGGGCCGCGACCCGGTGGCCGACCGCGCCCTCCAAGGTGGCGTGATTCAGGATGGTCGCGACGATGAACGAGGCGAGCTGCGGCTCCGTGCGCAAGACGTCCTCGGCCTCGGCGCGCAGCCGCGACCAGACCGGATCGCAGACGGCGAGGTCCCCTGCGTCGCGGCTGAAGGCTGGGCTGAGGGCTGGACTGGCACTCATGAACGGTGGCTCGCGATCGAGGTGTCTGGTGCGCGCTTCGCTGCCGCGGATCCGGCCTCATGGCCGGGTGGGGCCGGGCGCTGCGGCGAAGCTCCGGCATCCCGGCCGACGCGGTGAACGACCGCGCCGTTGCGGGTCATCCTAGCACGTCGTCCTACAGGGTGAGCTATGCGCGGCGCGCTTGGTCTGGGGCATCGTGCGTTCCGGCAACCGGCCGCCCGTGACGGCAGCCTACCATAGCGTGGTGCGCCGCAGCGCAGCGATCAAGGGTGGCAGGCGTGCGGGAGAGGCCGCTCCTTTGTCGCTGTCAGCGGTTCCGTCGCGGGCACGGGCTTGTTTCAGCCGGCGACGGCCACTTCACCGAACCGCGCCTCGATCGTCGAAACGAGGCGGTCGACCATGGTCTGGAGCGGGATGTCGGAGGTGTCGACCGTGGCCGAGGCCCGGGCGTAGAGCGGCTCCCGGCTCGCCAGCACCGCCCGCAGCTCCTGCATCGCCGAGGCATGGTCGCCGGTGGTGGCGAGGTGCCCCTGCTCGCGCACGCGGCTCATGTGCTCCTCCGGCCGGGCGCGGAGCCAGACCGTGTAGAACGCCTGGAGCAGCAGGTCGTAGGTCAGCGGCTCGGCCACGATGCCGCCGCTCGTCGCCAGGATCAGCGGGCCGGGATGCTCGGTGAGGCGGCGCAGGGCCGCCTGCTCCAGGCGGCGGTAACCCTCCTGGCCGTAGATCGCGAAGATCTCCTGCACCGAGAGCGCGTTCTCCCGCTCGATCTCGGCGTTTAACTCCACGAAAGTCCAGCCCAGGCGCTCGGCCGCGAGCTTGCCGAGCGTCGACTTGCCGGCGCCGCGCAGTCCGATCACCGCGACGCGCAGGCGCCCGCTCGATTCGGAGCGGCTGCCGCCGGAGAGCGCCTCCTTGGCGGCGGCGATCTGGGCCGGATTCGCCTGGCCGAGCAGGTCGCGCACCACGGGCCAGTCGGGCAGGCCGTCATTGCCGGTGATCAAATCGTCGAGGCGCACGCCCATGGCGTTGGCGACCCGCCGCAGCAGGATGATCGAGACGTTGCCCTGTCCGCCCTCGAGCTGCGCGATGTAGCGCTCGGAGAGGCCCGAGGTCTGGGACAGCACCTTGCGCGACAAGCCACGCACGGTGCGCGCGTGCCTGACGCGGCGCCCGAGATCCGTGAGAAAGAGCGATTCCTGTTCCAACACGCCGCTCATGGCGTCGTCCGCTTTCCTGCCAGCCCGAAAGCAGAGTGCTTGCCCTGCATGTCTGCCACTTCAAGATGCATTGTGATTCGCAACCTAGGATCGAGCGGGTGCTTGCTCGACCGTTCGTGCGAAGCCTGGCGTACCCTACCCTGAAGTCTGTATTGCGCCGCCTGTATCCGGCCGCTTCGACCGGTCCATGGGCCATGGCCGCACCGGCCCGACCCTGTTGCTGGCGTATCGTCTATGTGTTGCGGATCGGCCCAGTGGTCAAGCCTTGAGCAGGATCCTCGTGTGGGCAGATTTTGGACAAGCAGTGGTTGTCCGGCCCCGATCGGACCGGCTCCGCCTCACTCGACCGGGATGGCCGTGGCCTCGCGGACGGGTGCCGCCGCGGGCGGCGCGCGGCGCGGCGTGGCGG